>NZ_JBLXXS010000001.1:0-241047 GCF_048513555.1 Rothia sp. P5766
ATGGCACGGATGGTGTTGTAGGCGTGGATGGCGAAGCCGATGAGGAGGATTATGAGGCCGGGGATGAAGAGCTCTTGGTGTTTGTAGCCGTGGTAGCCGAGGAGGATAAAGCCGATGAGGGCGGTGAGTACCCCTACCCAGTAGAGGGGTGTTTTGAGCGTTTCTTTCATAACTTCTTTATTGTTCATTTCAGCAGGCCGTACTGTCCGAAAAGTAGCAGGTAGAGGCAAACGAATAAACAAAGGACGCTAGGCCCTACTGTTGTGAGGTATCTGCCTGCTGGGGTGGGGTTTTTGAAGATCATGGTTTCAGGCCATACAGCAGGGTTCCCTTCTTTGATGTTTTTCTTAGTCTTAAAGTAGAAGAAGGGTATTGTGAACAAGGAAGCTACGATGAAGCAGATATAAACATAGTGGGAAATATTCATATAAGTATCCTATTTTTATCCGACCGGTAAGGGGAAATTAAAATTAAGGGTAGCACTTCAACCGACACGCTTTCTGCTTGCTCGGTCGGGGTGGACCTTTAACCTGTAGATGAAAACTGTAAAACCTACAAGAAAAGCAATCGCTCCAAATTTTATTACTGTATTATTTATTTTATTTCACAGGCTAAGATATTCCGTGGGCTCTAGGGCTCGTCCCAGGTAATTTTTTATTTTTTTCATCATAGTGCGCTGAAGCTCCAGCTACCATCAATATAATTACTCCTGTTCCAAACAGTATGTACCCTGCGGGGTGCACCGTTGATGCAGTTCCCGAAAAAGTATTAAGTATTATCAAAATTCCAGTAAATAAAAATAGGGCGGCAACTATCTGAATTATTAAAGCCTTCTTCATTATTTCCCTAAAAATATATAATTGTAAAAATTATCATCAACATTCCCATGAGGCACCCAAAAAACTGTGTTGCAAACTTGATAGAAAAGCCTTCACTGTTGAGCGTCCTGGCAGATAGTGTCACGGCAAATATCGTGTAAAAGCTAAACACTATCAACATGAGAACTTGCAATGTGCTCATTCTTATCCAATCGGTATTGAGAAATCCAATCCTAAATTATATCATCCGGAGCTTGTCACAATTCCGGCATGATGAACGTGGTACCTGGCTGCTTATTTGAAAGAGAGCCACCAAAATATCCTCCTACCGTGTAACCACCGCGACAGCCCCAGCTAGTCACCCCCTCACCCATATTGTCGTCGCTGCTAGGAGCGGGGGTGCGGTCACCTAAACCCTCGGGGGCAGGTGGGGGCTATTCTCCTACGCTCTGTGTCTGTAGAGGGCTTTGCGGTGCCGGATAACAAGACCCCCTAGAGTGTTGCACATCTCACTAAAATGTGAAACAGTGGGTCTAAACAATAACTGACCGAATGGTCACTAAATTCTTGTGGAGGTTATGTGGCCCCCCAGCACCCCATGCTCAAGCAGGACCAGGCCAGTCACTGGATGGGCATCCGCCTGCTCACCGTTGAGCCAGGCCATGCCATCATCGAAATGGACATCCGAGACGAAATGGTCAACGGCTTCGGCATGGTGCACGGGGGCATGACTTTCGCGTTCGCAGATACCGCCTTTGCCCTGGCCTGCAACAGCAGTGACCCAGAGGAACTAGCCCAAAGCATCACGGTCGGAACAGGCGTGGACATCAACTACCTTGCACCGGCCTACCGAGGGCAAACCCTGCAAGCAGAAGCCACACTCACCCACCGCACCGGGCGAACCTGCCTGGTCGATGTCACCGTCACCTGCAAGCAGAAGCTCATCGCTGAGTTTCGCGGGCGCGGGCGGTCAATCACCCCTCCAGCTCCCACCACGGAAGGACACCCAGCATGAGCACCACCCCGCACTCTACCTGTAGCGTAGAGAACCCCTACAGCCCCGCGCCCCGCGCCACAGACCCAGCCCAGCCCGACCCCGAAGAGCTGGCCAGCCGGGACCAGATCGAAGCCCTACAGTTTGAGCGCCTGCGCTGGACCCTGCACTACGCCTACGAGAACGTCCCCGCCTACAAGGAACTCTACGACTCCCACGGCGTTCACCCCGGCGACTTTAAAGAACTCGATGACCTCAAACTCTTCCCCTACACCGACAAAGAGTTCCTCCGCAAGGCCTACCCCTTCAAAGCCTTCGCGGTGCCCATGAGCGATGTCCGCCGCATCCACGCCTCCTCGGGTACTACCGGCCAGCCCACCGTGGTTGGCTACACCGAAAACGACATTGCCACCTGGAGCTCCCTGGTGGCCCGCTGCTTCCGTTTCTCCGGCATTAAACCCGGCTACAAGGTGCACAACGCCTACGGTTACGGCCTCTTCACTGGTGGGCTGGGTGCCCACTACGGTGCCGAACGCCTGGGTGCTGCCGTTATCCCCATGTCCGGTGGCCAGACCGAGAAGCAGGTTCAGCTCATCCGAGACTTTGAACCCGATGCCATCCTTTCAACTCCGACCTATCTGCTGACCATTGCAGATGCCTTCCGTAAACAGGGGATTGACCCGCAAGAAACTTCCCTCAAAACAGCTGTGCTTGGTGCCGAGCCCTGGACTGCGGAAATGCGCCACGAGATTGAAAAGACCTTCGGAACCCTCAAAGCCTGCGACATTTACGGGCTATCTGAGGTCATGGGCCCCGGTGTGGCCGGGGAGTCCTTTGAAACCCAGGACGGCTCCCACATCTGGGAGGACCATTTCCGCCCCGAAATCATCGACCCCTTTGATGACACTGTGCTGGATATGGGCCGCCCCGGTGAGCTGGTCTTTACCTCCCTGACTAAAGAGGCCCTGCCCATTATCCGCTACCGCACCCACGACCTAACCCGCCTCCTGCCCGGTACCGCCCGCCCCGGCCACCGCCGCCTGGGGCGCATCACCGGTCGTAGCGATGACATGATTATCTTGCGCGGGGTTAACCTCTTCCCCTCCCAGGTGGAAGAGCTCGCCCTGCAGCAGCCTGAGCTCTCGCCCCACTTTGCCCTGGAACTGACCCGCCCTGGCCGTATGGACGAGATGACTGTGCGCATTGAACGCCGCGAAGAGGTCACGCTCGAAGCCGCCCAGGAAGCCGGCAAGCGGCTCCTGCACGATATCAAAACCAAGATTGGTTCCACCTGCCAGATTGAGGTGCTAGACCCGGAGGTTCTGCCCCGCTCGGTAGGTAAGATTCGCCGTATCTACGACTACCGTAACAAGCCCAAGGGCAATGAGTAGGCTGGTCCGCTTAAGTTAGCATGTAGGGAGCCCCCGCTAGATGGGGGCTCCCTACTGCTGATGTGAGAGGACCACCCGTGAGCGCCCAGCCTACCGTCACCACTCAGACCGGTGCCCGTGTCAAACGAGGCCGCCCCGGCTACGACCGCCAAGAGGTGCTGCGGGTCTGCGTTGAGGCTTTCAACGAGCACGGCTACGACGCCACCAGCATGGACATGCTGGCTAAACGGCTGGGGCTGACTAAGAGCGCAATCTACCACCATGTCACATCCAAAGAGGAGATCCTGCGCACGGCCCTGGACCGGGCCCTCGATGCCCTCGAAGAGGTTTTTGAAGCCGGTGAGGTGCTAGAAGCTGACCCCAGAGAGCGCCTAGAGTTTGTGGTCCGTCAAACCGTCTTTGTGCTCGCTGAACACCTGCCCTCGGTCACCTTGCTCCTCAGGCTCAAGGGCAACACCCCGGTGCAAGAGGCGGCCCTGGATAAGCGCCGTGCCCTGACCGTGCGCCTTGCCGCCCTGGTCGCGGCGGCCCAGCAGGCGGGGCAGGTGCGGGAAAGCGCGGATGCCCGCACCCTGGCCCGCCTGATTTTCGGCATGATTAACTCCCTGGCGGTCTGGTACGACCCGGATCGCGGAGGGGATGTTGAGGCCCTGGCCGACGCCGTAGTCGACATGGCCTTCCGGGGCATTGCGGTTGAACCTTAAGGCCCAAGCTGGAGGGGAAAGAAAGTAGTCAAACTGAGTATTCGTTACCTCACGATCCCAGCTAAGAGCTAGGAGGGGCACTGGTCTTGTGCAACCGGCCCCTCCCGTTTCCCGTCTCTAGTACTGAGAGTTTTTAGTCCTCGCTCATCTCCTGCATAGGCCAGGTTTTAGCGACCAGGGTGAGCACATCGTAGGTGGCGACGACTTCGTCCTTCTGATTGTGCAGAACAGCGTCCCAGGTGACCTCGCCGTAGTCGTCGGTAACGCGCGGAGTAATCTTCTTAGCGGTCAGTGTCACCCGGATAGCGTCATCGTAGGTGACCGGTGTGATAAAGCGCAGATTCTCCAAGCCGTAGTTAGCCAGTACCGGGCCCGGTGCAGGGTCCACAAAAAGGCCTGCCGCCCACGAAACCAGCAGGTAGCCGTGAGCCACCCTGCGCGGGAAGAAGGGGTTAGCGGTAGCTGCCTGCTCATCGGTGTGGGCGTAGAACATATCCCCGGTTTCCTGCGCGAACGCCGTGATATCCTCCAGGGTCACCGTGCGCAGGTCAGAAGCGAACTGATCCCCGATCTCCAGCTCCGCCAGAGACTTGCGGAAGGGGTGGACCCCCTGCCCGGCCTCCACCTGGGCACGAGTCACCGTGCGAGCATCCGCCCCGCTATGCCAGACCCCGGTCAGGGCAGTGAGCTTATTGGGTGAGCCCTGAAGGGCGGTGCGCTGCATGTAATGCTTGATAGCGCGCACACCTCCCAGCTCCTCACCGCCACCGGCCCGGCCCGGCCCACCGTGAACCAGATGAGGCACCGGGGAGCCGTGCCCCGTAGAAGTCTTAGCGTCCTCACGGTCTAGAATCAGTACACGCCCGTGGTGGGCGGCAATGCCCAAAGCCAGTTGGCGGGCCACAGCATCGTCGTGGGTGCAGACTGTAGCAACCAAGGAACCAGCGCCCAGGGCTGCCAGCTCCACCGCTTCTGCCACATCCTGGTACTCAAGTACGGAGGTCACCGGCCCAAAAGCCTCTACCGCGTGAACCTCAGGGGTTCGAGCATCAGCAAAGGTCAGCACAGTCACCGGGTAGAAGGAGGGGCCCTCGGGGGCCTGCCCCTGGAAGGCGACCTGACCGCCTGCGGCAACCAGCCGCTCTACCGCTGCGCTGACCTCCGCTTTCTGCTCGGGTGAAGCCAAGGAACCCATGGTCACGCCCTCAGCCTGTGGGTCGCCCACTACAACGCGGCCCGAAATTTTAGCGGCAAGAGCTTCAACGACCTCACCGGCACGTCCCTGCGGGACCAGCACCCGGCGGATAGCCGTACACTTCTGACCGGCCTTAGCGGTAATCTCCACCATGACCGACTTGATAAAGGCCTCAAACTCCGGGGTATCAGCGGTAGCGTCCGGGCCCAGAATCGCGGCGTTGAGTGAATCAGTCTCGGCAGTAAAGTGCAGTCCCTTAGTCTGGACGCTGGGGTGGGAACGCAGAGTCTGCGCTGTGGCAGCTGAACCGGTGAAAGCAACATGATCCCGGTAGTCCAGATGATCCAGCAGATCGCGGGCAGAACCAGAAATGAGCTGTAGGGAGCCTTCCGGTAGCAGGCCGGAATCCAGCATGATGCGCACCGTGGCCTCAGTAACATAGCCGGTGGGGGTGGCTGGCTTAACAATGGTGGGCATCCCGGCAATAAAGGCAGGGGCGAACTTCTCGAGCATCCCCCAGATGGGGAAGTTGAAAGCATTAATTTCTACCGCAACACCGGGCAGGGTGGTGTAGATATGTTCACCGATAAAGGAGCCATCGCGTGAGAGCGGTTCCAGGGCACCATCAATAATGACCTGGGCGTTGGGCAGTTCCCGGCGGCCCTTGGACGAGAAGGTAAAGAGTGTGCCAATACCGCCGTCTACATCGATGTAGTGGTCGCGGGCGGTTGCGCCGGTGGCAAAGGAGAGCGCGTAGAGTTCCTCCTTGTACTTGCCCAGGTGCAGGGCCAGCTCTTTGATGATCAGGGCGCGTTCATGGAAGGTTAGTGCGCTGAGGTTGGCCTGGCCCACGGTGCGGGCGTAGTCGATGGCCCCGGCGGTGTCGATGCCCTCGGTGGAAACCCGGTAGATGACCTCACCGGTGACGGCCTTGAGGACGTCCTGGGCCTTGGAGGGGTTTTGGGGCACCCACCAGTTACCCTTGATGAAGCTGGGGACTAGAGGGGCAGTGCTCGTCATGGGGGTTCCTTTGCTCGGTCAGGTGGTAACGCTAGGGACAGCCCGGCAAATAAGTGACCGAGCGTTCAGTTATTGCTATAAACTATAGTTCACATCACACTTGAAAGAAAGTGCCCAGCCCGCCGGGCAGAAAGGAAAACAAAAGCATGACTCAGGATGCACGCCCCGCCGACCAGGCGGAACTCTGGAAGATTAGGCTGGGGGAGCTGGATCAAAAACTGGGTGTGGAAGTACTCGAAGAGTCGGCTCAGCGGGTTGTCGCCACTATGCCCATTGAGGGGAACCGTCAGTCGCTGGGGCTACTGCACGGTGGAGCCATGCTTGCCCTGGGCGAGGCCGTGGGCTCCTGGGCAGCCGTTATTCACGCGTCCAGCATGGGCAAGGTCGCTGTAGGTGTAGATGTCAACGCCACCCACCACAAATCTTCCCGGGCCGGTACCGTGCGCGCAGTAGCGCAGGCCATTCACCTGGGGCGCTCACTGACCACCCACGAAGTTATCATCACCCACCAGGAGAGCGGGGACCGGCTCTGCACCCTGCGAATCACCAACTTCATCAAGGGGTAGTTTCTTTATAAAGTAGCCCGCCCGGGTGGGTCCGGCAAATTTCTGCCAGGTCCGTAAAATGGGTACCCCGTTGGTTATTTTTACTAGCCAGTAATTATTTTATTAATCTTGAGATTTCTTAGCTGGCTTTCCAGCGGCTTGTTATTGCGAGTTTCTAGAATGCAATACCTAGAGCCGTTCAATACTGGCGCAGGATCAACCACCTTCAAATCATCACGCCACATATACGTTGATGTGCCCATATAAGTATTAGCTCGATCTTCGCAGTTGAGCGCTTCAGAGGCTGACTCAGCTTGTTGATATACAACCTCACCTAAGTGGGGCTCGCCGCAACTTACTATTTTTTGTGAAGATTGAATACCTGCATAACATGCACGCAAGGGGTCAATCTCAGGCGAATAGTTCAAACTATCCCAGATATTCTTAATGGACGAGCTCCTTATGGGAAAAGTTGCAATACAGGATTCATCGGATTTTTCTACAGATACTTCAGGGGCAGGAATGTCGTACTCTTTATTTCCTGCAGTGTAAGTGTAGAAATGATCCATAGAACAAGTGTCCCCTTGAGCGACCAATTCTTGATTATGGGTGGTGTCACAAGGGACAGTAGAACCTGAGTTAAGGCATGTCCCAATAGTCAAACCCTTGCTATCTATCGTAGGAGCTGTGCTACTTGATGGCCCCGTTGAGAGCTGATTGCTATTTGTGGACCCTTCTGAGGTGCGGGAGTCCCCTATATTTATTAATGAAATATCTGAATTTTGGATACTGGGGGCGCAAAGTGTGAAGGAGAATAGTGTGAAAGTGATGCCAGCAAAGGAAAAGAAAATTTTTGGAACATTTTTCCCTTTTTTATCAAAAAACTTAACCATGGACTGATTTAGGATAGGCTCACGTTGTAAATTACCGGCTCAATTGATTTACTGGAGCAGGTGTCGCTTCCTTTCTTTTGAATGTAAATCTGAATAAAAATAACACTTCGGTTGGTAGTATCAATATCAATGGGAACAATTTCATCAAATTGAACGGTATGTATATCACCTATTTGTTTGGTTCCATCGGTAATTCTAATTGCAAGAACTTGATCCATGGATTGGGATCCAATGTTTTGACCCGCTTTAAATTTGAGGGAACTATATTTATGCCCTAAATTTAGTCGAAGAGTTTCTTCCCCAGAGCCATAGCTATTGCCTAAATCATTTGTTTGAGGTGCTTCAATACACTGATCGAGTTTTGTTCCAATCCCGGTCATTGTTTCACCGGCAATAGAAAACGTCCCGTCTTTCCAGCCATTGCTGTGTGCGGCAAAGTCATCTAAAACCATAGAGTCTGAAGGTTCACTCAACTTAATGTTGTCACTTGCTGAGGGGGAGCTCTGTGCTTCGTAATTAGATGCCCTAGCGGCAGGGCTTGAAGGAGACGCGGCCTCTGTGGATGAGCTGGGTTCGGCTGAAGCCGGTGATTGAATGACCTGCTGAGAAGTAGAAGCACTGCTCTCTGTCGCCGCCGGTTCGCTATCGCTAGCTTTGGTTGCCCCGCACCCGGCTAGAAGCATGGCGCTGACGAATGCGAGTGAGACGAAACTTTTCATATTTGTTTTCATGTTAATCCCTAGTTGTTAACTATGCTACGTTTTACTCTAGTGATTATACATATAAATAAAAAATCCTGAAATACATTTGCTTATGAGGCCCATTCAACTTAGAATCTTCTGTGATTTAGTGCTCAGTGCATTACACGCGAAACAACGAGTGGGATCAATAGAGGTCTTTAATCGCGCGTCAACATCACTGTAGAGCCGGTTTAGCGCAATAAGTAGCCGGGGCGGGTCCATGAAATTTCTGCCGGGTCCACAATACGGGTGCCCCGCTGGAAAGATGGATGCCCAGACGCGTCAGCCCCGCCCGGTTCTCCGGAAGCTGACTTGTTGCGGCTTCTCGAAGACCGGGCCTCAGAGTAAGGGCAGGCACCTAGCTGTAGTCGTAGAAGCCCCTACCGCTTTTACGGCCTAGCTCGCCACGGGCCACCATGTCGCGCATGAGCTGCGGGGGTGCGAAACGTTCACCCAGCTGCGATTCCAGGTACTCAGCAATGCCCAGGCGCACATCCAGGCCCACCACATCGGTCAAAGCCAGCGGACCAATGGGGAACTTGTAGCCCAGCACCATAGCGTTATCAATATCCTCAGGGCTTGCTACGCCCTCTTCAACCATGCGGATAGCCTCCAAGGCGATAGCCACACCCAGGCGGGAGGACGCAAACCCTGGGGCGTCATTGACCACCACGGGGGTCTTGCCCAGGCCCTCAACCCAGGTGCGTGCAAGGGTTTTCAGTTCATCGGAGGAATGCTTAGACTGCACTACCTCCACCAGTTGTGAAGCCGGTACGGGGTTGAAAAAGTGCAGGCCAATAAAGTGAGCTGGCCGTTCTAGTGATTCTGCCAGCCCATCAATGGACAGCGATGAAGTATTAGAGGCCAACCATGCGCTTTCATCAAGCTCTTCCTCTACCGCGCGCAGGGCCGAGACTTTCAGGTCCCAGTTTTCGGGTACGGCTTCTACGACGAGTTGGCGGTCAGAAAAATCAGCGTAGCTCAGAGAGAGGCTCAAACGTTCGGTCAGTTCATCCAGATTGCCATCGAAGGTGCCGCGCTCTAGCGACTTAGCCAGGTCACGTTCGACCCTCTCGCGGGCGGCCTGGGCGCTGAGCTCGTCACGCTCCACCACCAGAACCTGCGCCCCAGCCAGCAGGAAGGCGTGGGCAATACCGGCACCCATGCGCCCACCGCCCAGCACGCCTACGCGGGCGGGTACTTTAAGTTCGTGAATTTCGGTCATAGGACACCTCTACTTCTTTTTGCGGTCTAAAAAGGCCTGCATACGGTCAAACTTGGCCTGGGATTCAAACAAGATAGCCTGGGCTAGCTCATCAATGTGCGGGTGAGCCTGCCGGGGGGCGGCAAACACCCGTTTGGTGACGCGAATAGCCAGGGGGTCCTGGGCGGCTATGCGGTCGGCTAGGGCATGCGCAGCCGGGAGCAGGTCATCCGGTTCGTGCAGCTCTGTGACCAGGTGCAGATCCAGGGCCTCCTGGGCATTGAGGATACGCCCGGCCAGCAGGATCTCCAGGGCCACCGGCTCACCGACCAGCTCTTTGAGCCGCCACAAACCACCTGCGGCGGCAATGATGCCCAGGTTGGTTTCTGGCTGACCCATCTTGAGGTAGGGGGTGCCCAGCCGGAAATCGGCGGCGTAGGCCAGCTCCGCCCCGCCGCCTAAGGCGTAGCCGTCAAGAGCGGCAATGACCGGCATGGGGAGCTTATGGATGCGGTCAAAAATCTGCGAGTTAACTCCGCGCAGGGCATCGTCCCGGCGGCGTTCACGCAACTGGGCGATATCGGCACCGGAGGCAAAAATGCCCCGTCCCTCTACCTGGCAGCCGGTCAGAATCAGAATCTTGGGGGTGTTTTCCAGATAGGCGCATACTTCGTGGAGCTCAGCGACCATGGTTGCGTCAATAGCGTTACGTACCTGGGGGCGGTTCATGCGTACCAGCAGGCGATCTTGGCTTTCCTCAAGGGTGAGGGCGGTGAAATGTTCAAACACGCTTAGACCCTTTCAAGTAGCAGGGCCGCGCCCTGGCCTACACCGATACACATGGTTGCCAGGCCACGCTGGGCCTCCTCCCGCTCCATGCGACCTAAGAGGGTGATGACGATACGGCAGCCGGAGGATCCCAGCGGGTGGCCCAGGGCAATAGCCCCACCGTCCTTGTTAACGATTTCTTCGTTGAGGCCCAGGCGACGCATGGAGGCAAGGGACTGGCTGGCGAAGGCTTCGTTTAGTTCTACAGCGTCAAGATCGGCTACAGACCAGCCTGCACGTGCCAGCGCCTTCTCGGTAGCGGGGACCGGGCCTAGGCCCATGATTTCGGGGGCAAGACCGGCGCTGGTACCGGTCACCACGCGGGCGCGCGGGGTCAGCCCGTACTTTTCGAGGGCGGCCTCGGAGGCAACCAAAATTGCAGAAGCACCGTCGTTGAGGGAGGATGAATTACCTGCTGTTACTACTGACCCACCGCTCACTACCGGGCGTAGGGAGGCCAGCACTTCTGTGCTGGTGCCTGGGCGGGGCCCCTCATCGGTGTCAACAAGGGTTTCGCGCCCCTTACGATCCCGGACGGTGACAGGGACAATCTCGTCACGGAAACGACCGTCCTTGATAGCTGCCAGGGCACGCTCATGGGAACGGAGGGCGAAAGCATCGCAGTCTTGCCGGCTGATGCCCTCTTGCCGCGCTACTTCCTCGGCGGTTTCGGGCATGGAGTAGGTGAACTTGTCACGGCTGGCAAAGGCCGGGTTGATAAAACGCCAGCCGATAGAGGTATCAAAAACCTGGCCGGGCTTAGCGAAAGCGGTTGCCGGTTTTTCCATGACCCAGGGGGCCCGCGACATGGACTCGGTGCCGCCTGCTATGACCAGGTCAGCTTCCCCTGCCTTAATCATCTGGGCCGCTAGGGTAATGGCGCTCATGCCGGAGGCGCAGAGGCGGTTGACGGTAATCCCGGGGACGGTATCGGGGTAGTCATTCAGTAGCCAGGCCAGGCGGGCAACGTTGCGGTTTTCTTCACCCGCGCCGTTGGCGTTGCCCAGGATGACCTCATCGATAGTGGCGGGGTCTATGCCGGTCTTCTCGACGAGGTCTTTGATGACCAGGGCGGCCAGATCATCGGGCCGGATGGAGGACAGGGCGCCTCCATACCTGCCAACGGGTGTGCGGGAGCCTCCCACGAGATAGGCCTGGGGTGTCTGGGACATTCTTACTCCTTTGTGAGAAGGCATGAGTCATAGAGCCAAATAACTGACCAATCGTTCAATAAATCTTGTCATTTTATGTGACTTAGGTCAAGTCTTGTGGTTGGGTGCTGGGCGGTCTTAAAGCCAACTGCCAGCCCTCTGGTCGGGGGCTGGCGGTTACTGTGCTCAGGTGTTACTTAGTGAACCCGGGAGCTTTCATCTGCTGGGTGCAAATCTATCTCCTGGATCCCTCGAGGTACCTTGCTGACGGCAATCAGGGAGACGACCGCTAGCAGGGCGATGTAGAGACCAATAATCCAGGACTGGCCGGTTTGCTTGAGAATCATCTCTGCAATCATGGGGGCAAAGGCACCGCCGAGAATCGCACCGATGGCATAGCCAATGGAGATACCTGAGAAACGGACGGAGGCAGGGAACATCTCAGCATACATAGCGGACTGGGGGCCGTAGGAGGGGCCCAGGGCCAGGGTAAGTACCAGGATGGCCAGGGTGAAGAGGGCAAAGTTGCCGCTATCAATCAGGAACCACATGGGAATAGCCCACAGGGCCATAAGACCATAGCCTATTTGGAAGGTTCGAACGCGGCCCACTGTATCAGACATCCAGCCGCCCACCATGGTGAAGATAAGCCAGCTGAGGCCACCAATGATGGCTGCGGTCATGGCTTGTCCACGGCTCATATCCAGGTTCTTGACGCCGTAGGAGATAAAGAAGGCGATCACCAGGTAGCCTGCGGCATTGTTGGCGATAAAGATTAAGGCGGCCAGGATGACCTCACGCTTGTTGCTCTTGAAGAGCTGTTTCAGGGGTGCTGATTCCTTCTTCTTGAGGGTTTGCATCTCCTTGAAGACGGGGGATTCCTCAACCGAGTGGCGGATGTAGAAGCCAACCAAAATCAAGATGATGGAGGACCAGAAGGGAATGCGCCAACCGAAGCTTAGGAACTGTTCTTCGGTGAGGATGGCGTTGAGGAGCAGATTGACCAGGGTTGCCAGAATCATGCCCAGGGGCACGCCAATCTGTGGGAAGGAGCCAAAGAAGCCGCGGCGGTGGCGGGGGGCGTGTTCTACAGACATGAGGGCCGCACCGCCCCATTCGCCACCGGCAGAGAAGCCCTGAATAATGCGCAGCAGGACGATGAGTAGGGGAGCGGCTATGCCGATTTGGGCGTAGGTGGGTACGCAGCCTACACCTACGGTTGCTAGCCCCATGAGCAGGAGGGTCAGGACCAGGGCGATGCGGCGGCCGAACTTATCGCCGATATGCCCGGCTACTACTGCCCCCAGGGGGCGGAAGATGAAGCTGATACCTAGGGAGGCCCAGGCGACGATCTGGGCTAGGGTGTTGTCCTCACCTTCGGGTGTGAAGTACTGTTTGGCCAGAATCAGGCCGGCTGCCTGGGCGTAGATGAAGAAGTCATACCACTCAATGGTTGTGCCAATGAGGGTTCCGGCGAGGACCTTTCTTTCTTCTTTATTTATTTTGTGTGCTGTGGCGGGTGAAGACATCTGCGTCTCCTTGTGTGTCATGGTCAAGTCAGGGGCCTTTATGAGGCGGGCATCACAGTGCCTTGCAAGAAATCATATATGAAAACTGGGCTTGGCACACCCGGGGCGCACTATTTTTTTACCATTTGGTCAGTAAATAAGGTCAGGCAGGGTGACGGACTGCCCTCACCCGAAGGTTTGCCTCATAGGGTGGGCGCGCGGTACACAAGGGCCCCGGCCCGCTCCACAAGGAGACAGGCCGGGGCCCTCAAAAAATGATGGCGCCCTACTCGCAAATGACCTGGGGTAGGCCCATGTGCTTGAGCCCCTCAACACCAAACTCGATGCCGTAGCCAGACTGCTTGATACCACCAAAAGGAATACGGGGATCAATAGCGCCGTGCTTATTAATCCAGACGGTACCGGCCTCAATCTTGGACGCAACCTCGCGGGCCCGCTCAATATTAGGAGACCAGACCGAAGCGCCCAGCCCTACATCCAGCTTGTTGGCTTCCTCAATGGCCTCTTCCAGGGTGGAGTAACGAACAATCGGCAGAGCCGGGCCGAACTGCTCCTCAACCACCAGAGGATTATCTCCATCAATATCTGCAACCAAGGTAGTGGGGTAGAAGAAACCCTTGGCGCTCTCGTCGGGATCCCCACCCAGTAGAATACGGGCGCCAGAGTCCTTAGCTTTCTGGACCAGATCAGCAACAATATCGTACTGGGCCTTATTCTGGAGCGGCCCCAGAACATTCTGCTCGTCCAGACCAACACCCATAGGCATCTGCTGGGCAACAGCTAGCAACTCTTGGCAGACCTGATCATAGAGTGAGTCGGGTACGTAGAGACGCTTCAGAGCGGCGCAGGTTTGGCCGGTATTAATAAAGGCTCCCCAGAAGAGACCTTCAGCAATAGCCTTGGGGTCAGCATCATCAAGAACGATACCGGCATCATTACCACCAAGCTCCAGGGTGAGCCGCTTGAGTGTATCTGCTGCCGAGGCAGCAATTTTTCTACCGGTAGCGGTAGACCCGGTGAAAGTAATCTTGTCAAAGCCGGGGTGGGTGCTCATAGCTGCACCGACACCGCGATCAGCGGCAATAATCTGGACCACTCCCTCGGGCAGGACCGTATTGATAATCTCTACCAGGGCCAGCACGCTCAAAGTGGTGTACTCAGAGGGCTTGAGCACAATAGTGTTGCCCATACGCAGGGCTGGGGCAATCTGCCAGATAGAAATCATCAGCGGCCAGTTCCAGGGGCCAATGCCACCTACTACACCGATAGGCCGATAATTGAGGACAGCCCGTGTCTCTTCATCATCTACCAAGACCTCCTCATCCATAGCAAAGGAGGCTGTAGCCCGGGTCCAGGCCACGCAACCACCGACCTCAAAACGGGCGTTAGGTCCGTTCAGGGGCTTGCCTTGCTCCCTGGAAAGGAGCTCAGCCAGCGGCTCGGCGCTTGCCTCAATGGCATCAGCCATCTTCATCAGGTAGTCGCTACGCTCAGCGTGCGAGAGGGCACCCCAGGCTGGCTGGGCCGCCCGGGCTTTCTCGACCAGCTCGTTGAGGACGTCTTCGCCCTGCACCGGTGCAAGACCAATGAGCTCTTCGGTTGCCGGGTCAAAAACCTCTCGGCTGCCACCGGTGGTGACGCGCTCAAGAAGTTCCTGGTAGGTGGTGGGTAGTGACGACACTGTCAGCTCCTTAGTTATGTATGAACAGTTATATCCATGGTGGGATTGGGCTGCAGGGTTGCGTTAGGTGGGGAGCGCACAACCCTTGGCCTGGTGTGCTACGCCTCACTTCCGCTAAAGTGTGAGAAGCCCCCCAGAAAGGTAATCCATGCGCCAGCCCGTTCAGCAGTCTTCCCCCTACCACTTTCGGCACCACGACCCTATGGGCTTTACCCAGTGGGTTGAGCGGGTCCGGGAGACTTTTGGCCCCCTGGAGATCAAAGCCCCCAACCCAGGTAGCTTTAGGGCCAGCGCTCGCACTGCCTCCCTGGGGGAAATTATGCTCTTGGACATGCGCACACCGGCCCATTCAGTTAGCAGGGACCCTGAGCCCTCAGAGCAGGTACAGGGCGGCTACTGCAAACTCAGCCTGCAATTAGAGGGACAATCCCAGGTAAGCCAGGACGGCCGTAGGTGCACCCTTAACCCCGGCGACCTTGCTCTCTATATCACCAAGCGTCCTTATCGACTTGATTACACCGGTCCCCAACGTAGCCTGGTCGTACTTTTCCCGCAGAGCTTTGTACACCTCAGCCCTGAATATACCGACCTGATAACGGCCACTCCGGTTTCTGAATCCCAGGGGCTTGGGAAATTCGCGGTTCCGCTTTTTGAGCAGCTAGCGACCAATCTGGAGGAGCTAGGAGGGCCTCACGCCTTAGCCTTGGTACGCTCTGCCCTAGAGATGGTCATTACAGTTATGATTGCTGAGTCTACACAAGCTGGGCGTCAACCGGCACACACAATATATCACCGAGCAGTAGCCTACATAGAGGAGCACCTGGACGACCCAGATCTAGGCCCCAGCAAAATAGCTGAAGCTCTCTATATTTCTCTACGCCAACTCCACAGCCGTTTTTCAGCCCACCAGCAGACAGTCTCTGCCTTTATTCGTGTCCGCCGTCTGGAAAGAATCCGAGAGGACCTAGCAAACCCGCGCTACAGGGCAGAGTCCGTGCAGGCCATCAGCGCCCGCTACGCCCTCTTTGATCCCTCCTATGTGAGCAAAGCCTTTAAAACTCAGTACGGTCTAAGTCCCTCAGCCTACCGTTCACAGATTCTTGGCTAGCTAGACCGGGTATCAACCGGAGAACCTCAGAGTCAGCTTATGAGCAACTAACGACTTCAAGATGGATAGGGTGGCCGGGTAGCTCGGCAGCTAGGGCTAACCCCACCTCTTGGGTAACCTCAACTACATTGTGGCTTGCACTGATACCCAATCTAACCTTGACTTGGGCAGGCAGGGAGCTGGCTTGCTCAGCGTCGTGCTCTAAAGCTTGGGCCCTTTCGGTATCTTCCGTCAAGAGCGGGGCACGGACCAGGTCTATCAGGTAAGGAGTACGCGGGTATAGCTTATGAGCCCCTGGAACCTGCAGAACTAGCTGCCGCAAGCGGTCAAGGTCAAGCTCCCCAGCGCTCCTGTCGTGAGGTTTACTAGCCCCTTCTTGTTCCTGAGAGGCCGGGGCATCAGCAGGCTCAAGGTAGATTTCCTGGATGGGCGCACTTGGGCTAGTCATTGAGGGATTTTTCATGAAGGTCCTGAATCGTGATATTGATTGCGACAATATTAAGCTCGCTGCACCGTTCCAGTGATTCCTGAATACTAGAGCGCAGGGCTTGGGCCAAATCTGGGATAACCAGACCTATCTGAACAGATGCTGTCACATTGACTTCCACAGGAGCCCCTGGGGTCTCAATGTCACCTTCTAGCCGGCACTGGCCGATGATTACTTCATCAAGTTCATCTGCAACAGCTCTTACAGCTGCCACAACAGCCCCTTCGTCCTGGCGGATGCGTACAGCCTGGTGTGGTGAGGGAAGGGGGATTGAACGGCCTGCCTTGGCTTCTAGAACCAGATTGCTCAGGAGGTTCTCCGCCCAGCTCAAATCCTTCTCTAGCTCTTTAACCTCGTGGTCAAAGTCTTGGCTAGCGAGGGAGTGAAGCTTGTGAAGAGAGGCGACTTTGCGGTCGCACTCCGGGCATGAATCAATATGACGTGTTAGCTGTGGCTTCTGTGAGTCTGTCTCTAAATCATCAACCCAGCTGCTCAGGGCGCTTAGAGGAATACTGCAGTTAGTCATTTTAGTTCTTTCCCTCCATCTCTTCGAGGAGTGTGGCCCGTGCACGTGCGAGTTTGCCCCGGACGCTGGGTGTGCTCATCCCCAGGGACTGAGCAATTTCTTGGTAGCTACAGGCGCCGTATTCACGCATGATCCAGACTCGCTGCTGATCTACCGGTAGTTTCTTGAGGGCCTGGCTGAGCGTATCAATCTCAGAGCGGCTCATTGCAAGGTCCTCAGGACTTGCTGAACCATCACTGAGGTGGTGGTAGTCATCGATATCCGCGTTAGGTTTGCGCTTCCTGAGCAGGTCGATACTTTTGCGACCGGTCAGTTTCATCACCCAGCTTTTAAACTGAGCGGGATCCTGGAGGGTATCAAGCTTTTGCCAGGCCTGTAGAAGAGAATCTTGGAGGGCATCATCCGCATCCGCTGAGTTACCGGTTAGTCGAATAGCATAGGCCCGCATCATGGGTAAATATGGTTGTACCAGCAAGCGGAAAGCCTGCGAGTCACCATCAACAGCTCGCTGCAGAAGTAGGCTTGGCGCTAACTCCGCGAGGTGACGGTTGCTCAGTTCTGTCACTACAGACTCCTGAAAGTATTGACGGGGGAAACCCCCTATGGCTAAGCGCGATGCTCTGGGGGGACAGTGCACCGCGCTTAGAATTTAGAGACAATTTATTTTACCGAACCCGCTGGGTCTCGTCTGCGAAGGTGGACCGCAGTCCACCGGTCACTCGGACCAGTAAGGGAATCTTGTGACCCAAAAGCTGATCTAAGCCCGCAACAACCTGAGCTGCCCTTTTTTCGAGGCTGGCGATGTCAGCACCCTGTCTGACCTCAAGTTTGACCGAGCAGGCTGAGGAGCGCTTGAGCTCCTGGGAGCTGACGGATACCGAGAGGATGTCGGGGTGACTTTCAAAGCCATCGGTGATGGCCTGCTTGATGAACTTATCGGAGATAGTGGTTCGTCCAGCGGTCTGGGTGTCCTGCTGACTGAGCAGGGTCTTTGATTTCTTAGGCTTCTGAGCAATTATTCCCATCATGAGGGCGATTACAACTAAGAGAAGCAAGAGAACAAAAAGCAGGGTCAGTAGGCTTGTCTGACCGTCAACGGTGTTGAAGGCAACCCTATCAAAGGCAGCTCGGGCAGGTTCCTCCAAGGGCTGTACATACTCGGCCCATAGATCTTGAGCTTGGGGCACAAGGGGAAGGCAAAGGCTCACAAGCCCTAGGACAAGTAAGACCAACCCCAGCACAGCTAGAAAGAAACGGTTTAGTTTTCTGGGAGTGTTACCCATTTTATATAGCTCCCTGCTTCTCAATAACTACCTTGGTACCCGGCTGGTCCTGCAAGGCCAGGTTGGCTACTGTCTGCTTAACCAGCTCATGCACCTGCTGCTGATCCAGCGGCCTGCCAGAGGTCGGCGTTACAGTAACTTTAATCTGGCGAGGGCTAACACTGGTTACTACCTGGTCCTGGTCAAGGCCGGTGCGAGCACGCACACTTGCGCTGATGGATGAGGCCAGGGCTTTATTATCAACCACCATAGCGAAGCGCCCTGAACGAGCACTGTGGCGGCTCAGGCGCCCCGGACGGAGGCTGAGGGCAAGCAATACCAGCCCCAGTAGAACTAGAACTGACCCAATGATGACGCCCCAAAGAGGGCTGAGAAGCTCATCGAGCTTAAAGAAGCCTGAAAAGAGATCCTCGCCGGTGATGAGGAGGGGAGGTTGGCCCAGGGCCGAAAGAACAAGTTCTGTGCCCAGCCAGGAAAGGCTCAAAATGAGTACAGTGTTGACAATGACTGTGGTCAGCCAGCGGGATGAGTGAGTCTCCTGGCGGGCCAGTAAGCGCTCATAAGGGCCAGCTTCTTGCCGTGAACCGATGAAAGAGGCCTGGTCAACCTGGCCTGAGGTCTGCTGATGCTGTGGTGTAGAGTTTTGTTGCTTCATTGCACCCTTGCCTTATCACTGCTGGGGCTAGTTGTTCCATCGAGTGCTATGTTGATTGATCCCACTTCTGAGCCACAGAGCTGAGTAAGTTGCCGGGCTATACGAGCCCGCGCCTGGGCAAGAAGATCAAAAATAGTTCCCTGCCCGTGGGTACCTTGAGCAAGAGCTTTTGCATCATGGATTGGGCCAAGCGGGTAGTCAAGGTTGATATCTACCCCCAGCTTGCCAGCATCATCAAAAATTGATGACTGGACATGATCGGAGGGTACACCAAGTTCCTGAGCCGCTACCGCATGAGACATAGAGACAAGAGCTTTCTTGCGTACTCTCGTGCTACCGGGGCCGCTATCGGTGGTATTTTTATTCATTAAAAGCCTGATCTATCCTATGCGCAGGTGGTTGAGTAACCACCTGCGCATGAATTTGGAATTCTGGGATTAGCGTGATGATGAATTCTTACGTACCGAATCCAGCATGTTACCCACTGAAAGATCTGAGCTCTGCACCAGGTGCCCAATCGTGGCACCTGCAGCCATCAGCACAGCAAAGAGGACAAACCCTCCAAAACCGTAGCGGAGGCCAGCAAAGGCCAGAAGGGCTCCTATGAGAGCGCCTGTGAATTCTTTAGACATTACTTAACGCGGCTTTCCTGCTCATCGTTCTTCTGCTCAGCGTCCTGGTCATCGCCGGGTACGTGAACATCAAGGACCTCAATGTTTACTTCGGTGACCTCAAGGCCAGCCAGTGACTGGATAGCCTCTACAACAGCCTTACGGGCGTTCTCGGCAACATCGTAGATGGGGTGGGGGTACTCAACGATGATGGACAGATCAACAGCAGCCTGAGTCTGGCCTACTTCTACGCTGATACCCTGCTTGAGGTTGTTGTCCTGGCCAACAGCGCTACGCAGAGCACCCATGGCACGAGCGGCACCGCCACCCAGATCGTAAACGCCTTCAACATCGCGCAGTGCGATACCGGCAATCTTGGCGACAACACCGTCATTGATGCTGGTGGTCCCCTGACCGGTTGCTGCACCGGTGTTCTTGACGGGAGCCTGGTTCTTCTTTTCAGCCAGGGTTGCGGGGGTGGTTGCAGGTGTCTGGTTCATATTATTTCCTAATTTCTGTTAGGTAGGTATTAAGGTGACAGCGCAGGTTGCGGAATCCGAAGAAACCGCAACCTATGCCAGTTGCGCTGTCATAGGTTAAGACGGGGTGAGCCCGGCAGATGTCACGCAGATTTCTAAAATTTTTTAATTTCTTTTTAGAACTGGCTGTGCCTGAGCCCTCTCCTACCTTTCAATCTAGCTGTTTATCCCTTGAAACCCAATAGCCTGGCAGAATTGAATACTACAAAAACTGACGAAAAGGCCATAGCGGCGGCGGCAATCATGGGGTTGAGCAGTCCAGCGGCCGCCACCGGAATTGCTACCGTGTTATAGGCAAAGGCCCAGAAGAGGTTGCCCTTAATGAGGCGCAGAGTAGCCCGAGAGAGCCTGATGGCGGTGGGCAGGGCGGCCAGATCACTGCGCATAATGGTCATATCTGCCGCTTCCATGGCCACATCGGTACCTGAACCCATAGCAACACCCAGGTCTGCCTTGGCTAGGGCGGCGGCATCGTTCACGCCGTCACCGACCATAGCGACTCCCCGCCCGCCTTCTTGCAGGCGGGTAATGGTGGCTAGCTTATCGTGCGGGCTGACTTCTGCAAATACGTTCTCGGCTGCAATGCCCACCTCGGCGGCGATAGCCCGCGCTACCGGCTGAGCATCACCTGTGAGGAGGACGGGGGTCAGACCCAGTTCTTTAAGCTGGGTCAGCGCGGCAAGGGCATCGGGCTTGGGGGAGTCTTGGAGCGATACTAGCCCGGCAACCTGCCCATCGACAGCCAGAATCACGGTAGTCTGACCGGCCTCCTGCTGGGTGCGCAGGGCCTGGTCCTGGGCCTGGCTCAGCTCAACACCTTCACCGCTCAGAAAGCTCTTTTGCCCCAGGACAATATGACGGTGCGCGCCCTTGTGCAGGAGGGTTGCTCGCACGCCGCCACCGGGGGCTGACTCAAAATCGGTGACCGAGGGAAGAGTGTGGCTGCTTCCCTGTTTGTGGGCTGTGTGCGCGGCGGCTTCGACAGCGCGGGCAATGGGGTGCTCGGAGTGAGCCTCCACCGCCCCGGCTAGGGCCAGCAGGCTGGTGGCGTCGTAGCCTGGGAAGGGGAAAACTTCGGTCACAGCCAGCTCACCGGTTGTCACGGTTCCGGTCTTATCCAGGACGATAGTACCTACTTTTTTGGTGTTTTCTAGTACCTGGGCTGAGCGAATCAGAATGCCGAGCTGGGACCCGCGCGAGGTGCCAGCTAGCAGGGCGGTAGGGGTCGCTAAACCTAGGGCACAGGGGCAGGCAATGACCAGGACGGAGACAGCGGCGGTGAAGGAATCGTTGATATCGCCGGTCACTAGGAGCCAGCCAGCCAGGGTGAGCACAGCTACCCCAATAACTATGGGAACAAAGACCGCCGATACCTTATCGGCTAGGCGGGCAATGGGAGCCTTGGTTGTTTGGGCTTGGGCTACGGTGCGGCTCATCTGGGCCAGGACCGTCTCGGTACCCACGCGGGTTGCGCGGACGGTGAGTGCCCCGGAGGTGTTGATGGTTGCACCAATGACGGTGTCACCCACACCGACCTCCAGGGGGAGGGACTCACCGGTCAGCAGGGAGGTGTCCAGGGCGGAGCGTCCCTCGATTACTTGCCCGTCCACCGCAATTTTCTCGCCGGGGCGTACCAGAAAGATGTCGCCCGGGAGCAGGTCTTTGACCGGGACTTCTACCTGTGCACCGCCCTGAAGGACGGTAGCGCTCTTGGCTCCTACACTGAGCAAGGCGCGTAAAGCCTGGGATGAGCGGCGCTGGGTGCGGTGCTCAATATGCCGCCCCACCAGCAAAAAGAGGGTAATCATGGTGGCTGCATCAAAGTAGAGCATGTGTTCCATGCCGTGCCCGCCGTGGGAGCTGCTCGCGTGGGCGGTCATGCCGGGGTTGGTGGCAAGTTGCCAGAGCGAAAAAGCGTAGCTGGCAATAACACCCAAAGAGATGAGGGTGTCCATGGTCAAGGAGCCGTGGCGTAGATTGGTCCAGGCCGGGCGGTGAAAGGGGAGCGCCGACCAGGTGGCCACCGGCAGGGTGAGAGCCGCTACCACCCAGCCCCAGTGGGGGAACTGGAAGGTGGCGAACATAGAGATAAGGAAGACGGGTATGCTCAGCAAGGCCGCCAGGATGAGCTGGGGTAGAAGCCTTGCCTGAGCATCCTCGTCTGGGCACTGGGCCTCATCATTTTTGAGGGAGGCGGTGTAGCCGGCCTTTTCGATGGTTTCGATGATGTGCTCATCGGGCATATCTGCCGGGGCGATTACCCGCGCGGTTTCTAGGGGCAGGTTCACCGAGGGGGTTGTCCCTATCTTTTTGAGTTTGCGTTCCACCCGCCCCACGCAGGAGGCGCAGGTCATGCCCCCTACGCTCAGAGTGACGATGCGAGTGTCACCGGTCAAAAGGTCCGGGGCGGGTGCTGTGGGCATAGCTCTTTCTTTCAGTGCTGGCATTTAGGGGGTGGTGCGCCTTGGTAGCCAACTGGCGGGGCTGGCGGGAAAGCTACCCCTGACTAAGCTGGCTCAGGACTGGCGTTTTAGGGGGGCTGGCATTTAGGGGGCTTGCCAATGGGTTAGTTTTCCCACCCGGTTAGGGGCTTAGGCGACCGGGGTGAACCCGGCTTCTTGAATAGCGGCGGTGACAGCGGCGGGGTCAAGATCGCCGGTGTGGCTGATGGTGACGGTGGATTGGCCGTCCTTGACAACCTCAACCTCAACGCCGGTGACGTTCTGGATCTCTTCGATTTCTTCGCGCACGCTCATGGCGCAGTGGTTGCAGGTGAGGCCGCTTGCTTTGACGGTGGTGGTCATGATTTTCTCCTTGGGTTAGCTCTTGACCAGGCGCGAGATAGCGGCCATGGCTTCTGAGATTTTTTCGTCGAGCGGTTCTTCGTGCCCGGTATCGTGTGCCTGATGGGCGGCGTCGACAAGGCAGTGGCGTACGTGGTCTTCGAGCAGTTGCAGACAGACGCTGTGGAGGGCTGCGTTGATGGCTGAGACCTGGGTAAGGATGTCTATGCAGTAGGTGTCCTCGTGCACCATGCGCTGGATACCGCGCACCTGCCCCTCGATGCGGCGGAGCCGTTTGAGGTAGGCATCTTTGTCTGCGGTGTAGCCGTGCTGGTGTTCTACCGGGCAATGTTCTTGGCTCATGCCTCTTAACATATACCCCCATGGGGTATATTTTCAAGGGGTGTTATAGAAATTCTCCAGCCCGGCCCGATACTAAGTACCCTGTTAGACTGAAAGACATGGCTTCTTATATCGAGGACTACGCCCTACTCTCAGACATGAATACCGGTGCGCTTGTTTCGCGTAGCGGTTCCATCGACTGGTTCTGCGCCCCGCGCTTTGACTCTCGGGCCGTTTTTGCGGCTCTGTTGGGCGAGCGCGAGCACGGTCGATGGCTTTTAGCTCCCCTCGAATCGGTCAATCCTGCACCGGTAGAAGAGATCCGCACCGAACGTTCCTACCGCCAAAACACCTTCATTCTGCAAACCGTCTGGTTTGTGGGTGATTCCAGTGTGCGGGTTACCGAATTTATGCCGCTCTCCGGCGGGACCACTATCGTCCGTAACGTTGAGGGCTTGACCGGCGAAGTCACCATGTACCACGAGCTAGCCCTACGCTTTGACTACGGTCGCACTATTCCCTGGGTGACCCGTTACGGTGGTGTCGATACCGCAGGTAAGGCCGACCCATCCACTGACATGCTGGTGGGCATGGCAGGCCCCCATGCGCTGGTCTTCCGGGGCGACTCTCTACCCGAGGGCGACCCTGAATCTAAAGCCGAAACTTTCACCGTCTCGGCAGGCCAGAGCTACACCTTTACCTTGTCCTACTTTGCCTCCAACCACAACCCGCCTGCGCCGGTGGACTACCTCACCGCCTTGACCTACACCCAGGAGCAGTGGGGCGAATGGTCTGATCTCTACATGCCTGCCACTGCGGACGAAGAGCCCCCGGCCCCTGATGACGCCGGCACCACACCCCAGGCCACTGTGATTTCGGCGGTCCGCGATGTGGAGCAGGAGCACGAGAAACCCTCATCCCTACTGGACGCCGGTTCTAACACCGCCGCTCCTGAGGTAGACCTAGAAACCTACCAGGAGCTAGCTCAGACTGCGGCCCAGCAGATTGTTGTGCCTACCGCATCGGGCCGCCGTAATGAGGCTAACCAGCGTTACCGCACAGCTCGCCTGCGTTCCCTGCTGCTGCTGCGCGCCCTGATCTCCCGCGAAACCGGTGCCCTGGTTGCATCGGTGACCACCTCCCTGCCCGAGGTTATTGGTGGCAAACGCAACTATGACTTCCGGTTCACCTGGCTCCGCGACGTTGCCATGGCTATGGACGTTACCCTGGCCCACGGCCACGAACGCGAAACCGCCCAGCTCCGCAACTGGGTTCTGCGCGCGCTGGCTAATAATCCGCGTCAGATTCACGCGGTCTACGGGCTGGCTGGCGAAAAAGACGACATCGAGCGCCGCCTAGCCCTACCCGGTTACGAAGGCTCCCAGCCCGTCCGTTCCGGCAATGGCACTGGCGACCGTTTCCAGGGTGATGCCCTGGGCCAGGTGCTGGTTACTTTTGCCCACCTGCGCGAGCAGGGGGTGGCCGAGGATCATCTGTCCTGGCCCCTCCAAAAGGCTCTGCTCAAGGCTGCGACCGAGCGCATTGGCCAGCCCGATCGTTCCATGTGGGAAACCTTTGGTGAACCTGCCGTCTATACCCACTCTCAGGCCATGCTCTGGGCGGCTTTCGATGCCGGTGTTTCGGCGGTGCGCGACTTCGGGCTGGACGGGGACGCCGCCGTCTGGGAGCACTGCCGCGATACAGTAGCTGAAGATATCTTGACCAAGGGTTATAACCAAGAGCTAGGGTGCTTTGTTTCTACCTATGGAGGATCAGCAGTAGATAGCTCTCTGCTGCAGCTCCCACAGATTGGCCTCTTAGCCTGGGATGACCCCCGTCTGTTGGCAACGGTAGAGCGAATAGAGCAGACTATCCGTCACCCGTCGGGCATGATTTACCGCTACGATAATTCGGATTCTCATGATGGCTTTGAGGGGCAGAGTAACCCCCATTTCGTTTCCTCGCTGTGGTTGGCTGAACAGTATATTCGTTCGGGCCGCGAAGAGGATGGCCGTGCCCTGCTTGATACGGTTCTGGATAAGGCCAATGATTTGGGCTTGATGAGCCCCGAATACTCTTTTGACGAGCAGCGATTGACCGGTAACTTCCCGCAGGCACTTGCCCATATCTCCCTGGTGCGGGCGGTGCAGGCCCTGGGGCTCTAGGGCTTCTGGCCTTAGTTGCGGGGTTTCCTTCTGTCCCTGTGGGCCTAGAGGAACTTGTGGGTGGCCTCCACCAGAATGAGCACCCCGAAAACGAGCAGGACGGCTCCGGCGACTCCGTCAATGACCAGGGCCGCGCGGGGATGCAGTAGCCACTTCATGGCCAGGGTGGCCAGGGAGATAATGACCGCGAACCAGGCCACGTTAATGCCGCCGTGAATTAAGGCCAGCAGGGATCCCATAAGGACCGGGCTGACGCTGGCAACCATAAAGGGCGGCACGCTAGCAATATAGAAGACCGCGATTTTGGGGTTGAGGATATTGGCGATAAAGCCGGCTAGAAAATCCTTGTGGGCGCTACCTGAGGGGCGGGGGGCCTGGTGTCCGCCGAGTGCGGCCTGACCCAGTTCGCCGGGTGCGGGCTGGGGCAGAGAAGCTAGGGCGGCCTGCTCAGTTTTGAGGGCGGTGACCTGGTTCCAGCGGCGCAGGGTGAGGAGGAAGCTGATTCCCAGATAGATGAGGTAGAGACCACCGGCTACCGTCATCAGGTCGAAGACGGTGGGTGCGGCTGCCATGAGCACGGCTAGGCCGGTTGCGGCGGTGACTCCCCAGATCAGGAGCCCGCTGGTAATACCCATGACGCAGGCGTAGGCGCTTTTCTTGCCCCCGGCCACCAAGGAGCGCAGTACTAGGGCGGTATCGGTGGCGGGAATGACGGTAATCAGGAAAGCGATACCGGCGAAACCAAGGAGTGCCTGTGTGAGAGTCATGGCTCCCACTGTAGGCTAGGTGCGAACAGCGTTCAATACCGTGAAAGCCAATAGTGGTTGTGGGTTTTTATCCGTTCGGCAGCGAAGGTGCAGGATGCACCTTTCCTATAGTTATATGTGCTTATGGCAATCTCAGCTAGGTGAAAGGACAAGCAAATGCGGATTGATGATTTTGGGGAGCGTCTTCGCCCAGTCGGCGTTTTTTATGTTGATGTACACCCCGCCCGGTGGAGGGAAGACGGGAGCCTGGAGTTCTTATTATTACGCCGTTTGAGCACAGATGCCGCGGTTCCTATGCCCGGTGAGTGGCAAACTGTGTCGGGCAAACTGGTGCAGGGGGAACGCATTTCGGATGCTTTCGCGCGTCAGGTTCATGCTAAGACAGGAAGCTGGCCCAGCCAGCTTTTTAAGTTTCGTAATGTAGCACAGTTTTATGATGATAACTACGATACGGTGATGCTGGTTCCGAATGCGGTAGCTATCATGCCCCCTGGGCCTGTGGAGCTTGATGAGACTCTCCACGATCAGTTTGTGTGGCTTCCCCTTGCCGATGCCCTGGAGACATTGATCTACCCCACGCAGAGGTGGGCGGTCGAGACGGCGGCCAAGTTATTGAGCTTGGGTGATGATGGAAAAACTTACGCACGAGAGGGACAGGTTGAGCTAACAGCCTTGGCATAGGCCAGGAGCATAGCAACTACTGTGCCTGGTGTGGTAGCTGCGGGGTAGGTGCCCCGGCAGGAGGGCTGCACCTGCGCCGTGTGAGAGCCGAGCCGGACTTGCTTCTTAGGGGGTTTCGTGCGCCTGCCTGCCCCAGCGGGCGGCTTTAGCCGCGCAGACCATGAGCTGAACCTGGTGGAAAATCATCAGCGGCAGAATGAGGGCACCCACCTGGGCTCCACCAAAAATGACGGCGGCCATGGGCAGGCCCGTGGCTAAGGACTTCTTGGAGCCGCAGAATTGGATAGCGACCCGGTCGCCGTAGCTAAAGCCCAGTTTGCGGGCAAGGACCCCGCTGAGCCAGAGCAGGAACTCCACCAGGAGCAGGGAGAGAACCACCAGAAACAGAATTTGCCAGGGACTAATACGCCTCCAAATGCCCTGCACAATACCGTCCGAAAAGGCCGCGTAGACCACCATGGCGATAGAAAGCCGGTCAATATGCTTGGTCAGTTTGTTGCGGGCAATTTCTCCCACCCACCGGCGCAGAAGCTGGCCCAGGATAAAGGGCAGCAGGAGCTGAATGGCGATGTTCCCAAAGACTGAGCCAGAGATAACCAGCTGATCACTGCGCATCAGAAGCATGACCAGTAGGGGTGTGAGGACTACCCCGGCAAGGTTGGATGCGCTGGCGCTGACGATGGCACCGGCTACGTTGCCCTTAGCTAGGGAGGTAAAGGCGACCGAGGACTGCACGGTGGAGGGCACCAGGGTCATGAAGAGTAGGCCCAGGTAAAGCTCCCTGCCGATGACCGCCTGCAGGGGGTAGAGGGCAAGACCAATCAGCGGGAAAAGGATAAAAGTGAGGGCCAGGATGGTGCCGTGGAGCTGCCAATGTTTGAGGCCCTGGAGGGCTTCTTGGGGTGAGAGGCGCGCGCCGTAGAGGAAAAAGAGCAAGCCGATAGCTAGCTTGGTGGCTAGGCTGAACCCCTCCGCGAAGTCCCCCCGCGCGGGTGCAAGGATAGCCAGGATAAGAGCTATCAGGATGAGGGTAATGAGCGGGTCGGGCCGCCAGGTTTTGAGCGGACGTTGAGGAGACACGGTGGTGGTGGCTAGGAATCTGACGGCCTGGGGCCGCCGTTTTCTGGTTCTGCGGTGGGAGGGGTATCAGCCTGGGCCGGAGGTGCCTTAGGGTGAGCTGGTGCTTGATTCTGCTGGCCTGGCATGCCCGGCCCCTGTGGCGGCTGAGGTGCTTGGCGCAGGTGCGGGGGAATCCAACCGTTATTGAGCATATCTGCGACTCTACGGTCCCGGTATTGGGCGGGCTTACGGTAGGTTGTTTCTACAGAACCCCAGTGCTGGTTGGCCGGATTTTCGGGGTAAATACCCATGTAGTCAAGGGCCTGGAGGGGGTCAGCCCAGGATTCAGCAGGTTCTGCCGCAGGGATCATGGAGAGGGGGTAGGGCGGGTTGTTCTTGGGCCGCCAGATCAGACGGCCCGGCTCGCTGCGGTCACGCAGGGCGTGGGCGCGCCAGGTTACTGGCGGGTGGGTGGTGGTCAGGTTGTAGGCCCAGGTGAAGAAGCCCCGCTCGTAGACGGCGCGGTTGGCTAGTTCGTGGAAGTTCACATCATTGACCAGGTATTTACCGGCGGCCAGGACGCAGGTGGTGGTTTCTGCCCCCTCCGGTGCGTAGCGGTAGCCAAAGTTATCGGCGGTGTATTCCTGGGTGCGGGAGAGGAGCTTGCCCGCAATAGGGATCTGCATGAAGAAGGAGGTGAAGATCAGGCGGAAGTAGCCGGTGTGGCCGGCGGCAATATGACCGACTTCGTGGCCGATGATAAAGCGCAGGGCCTCGGGGTTGCGTGCGGCCCCACCGATTTCGAAGAGGTCGGAATAGATGGCGATAAAACGGCGGTGCCCGTGCCCGGCGGCGTAGGCGTTGATGACACCGTTACCGAGTACGACATAAGCATCGGGTACTCGACGCAGGCCCGCTGCCTGGGCCGCTTCAACGACCATCTGGTAGGCATCGGGGAACTGGGTGGGGCTGATGCGCACACCTGTCATGCGTAGCTGGGCGTACATGAGGGCACGGGCCAGGAAGATCCCTAGGGGCAGGTAGATAGCCAGGACAACCAGCTGGCTGACCAGGCTCCCTAAGCCACTGAAGGCGGGTTTACTGTCGGTGACAAGAGCGATGAAGGATGAGATCAGGTAGACGGCCCCACCCACATAGGCCAGTAGGGTCAGGGCGTAGGCCATGATGACCAGGGGCAGCTCGGCGGGGTGCCGAATAGCGTTGATGAACTTGAAGGGCAGTAGGGACTGGTAGCCAAAGAGCTTGGGTGCCGGTAGCGGTGAGAAGGGGCGTTGGCGCTTGTCTTCGGGCATCCAGCCCTTGCTGAGGTCGTTAGGTAGCGGGTTCTGTAGCCCTGGCTCGTGCGGGCCACTGGGGTGCCCGGCTGTACCTGTTGCTTGGTTGTGCCGGTTACCGCCATCTGCCGGTGGGGTGTTGGGTCTTCCCTGGTTGTCGGGGCCGCTGCTACCGCCTGGGGTGTTCTCGCTCATCTACTATCCTGCTGGCTAGGGTTTGTTTTCTACCCACCACAGTAGCAAGAAAGCTGGCTATGGTGCCTGTTTCTGCGGCTGCCGTGGAGTGGGCGGGTGCTTAGAGCACGGATTCACTGCGAACAACGGTGTGGAGAATCAGCAGGAAAAGGCTGACGGCGCAAAAGAAGATTTGGAGCAGGAGGATTTTTGCCGGGAGCACCCGGTAGGTGCGGGGCAGGTTGGCTAGGGTCCAGAGCAGGCTGGCGGCGTTGAGGGCCAGTACCGGCAGAATCAGGAAGGTCAGGAAGAAGGCTGCGATAGTTGCCACGCCCTGAACGTGGATGAGGGGCGGTAAACCTTTTGCTGAGCGGTTAATCATGGTAGAAACTCCCTTGTTTCAGGCTGTAGGGCAAGCATCCCACATCCCTTGAGGCTTATTCAAACGTTTGGTGTCCCAGTTCACTGCTCTATCAGCCAACTGGATCGGGTCTGGCGTTCAGGGATGTTGGCTGATAGAGCGCTGAGCAAGGTGCTGTTTGAATAAACCTTATAGAAGCCTTAAAGGCGCTGTGCCCGCTCCCTGATAGTTCAGGGCGCGGGCACAGCGTGGCATTTGCCGAGAGGCTGGTTAGGCGACCAGTGCGGCGGTTGCCTCCGCGATAGCCTTCTCCTCGTTGGTGGGAACCACCAGAACGGGGATAGCAGAATCAGCGGTCGAAATCAGTCGGGGCTCGTCACTGCGTACCTTGTTGGCCTCAGCATCCAGCTTGATACCCAGGGCACCTAGGCGCTCTACGGCCAGCTGGCGGAACTGGTGGGAGTTCTCGCCGATACCTGCGGTAAAGACCAGGGCCTTCGCGCCGCCCACAGCAACGTGGTAGGCACCGATGTACTTAGCCAGGCGGTAGGAGGTCATGTCCAGGGCCAGCTGAGCGCGGGCATCGCCAGCTTCCATTGCCTCAACAACAGCGCGCATGTCGTTGTTGCCAGCAATAGCCAGCAGGCCGGATTCCTTGTTGAGCAGGGCATCCATCTTAGCGGGAGTCATCTCGGGGTCGCGCATCATAATTGAGGTCAGAACCGAGGGGTCAATGTCGCCGGAGCGGGTACCCATGACCAGGCCAGCCAGGGGAGTGTAGCCCATAGAGGTATCCAGGCACTTGCCGCCCTGTACGGCGGTAATGGAAGCACCGTTACCCAGGTGGGCAATGACACCGTTGAACTCGGAACGGTCAAGACCCAGGAAGTCAGCGGCAATGCCGGTCACATAGTCGTGGGAGGTGCCGTGGAAGCCGTAGCGGCGCACACCGTACTTCTCGACCAGTTCTTGGGGCACAGCGTAGCGGTAGACGTGCTCGGGCATGGTGCCGTGGAAGGCGGTATCAAAGACAGCGACCATGGGGACACCGGGGTAGGTTTCCTGCGCGGCCTTGAGACCCAGAACGTGGGCGGGGTTGTGCAGGGGTGCCAGCGGTGAGAGTTCGTCAATTTGGGCGATAATCTCATCGGTGACCAGGACGGGCTCAGAGAAGACATCGCCGCCCTGGACGATGCGGTGGCCAATAGCGTCGATGGTCTTGCCGTGCAGGGGCTCCACTAGGGCCTGAGCCATGATGTCCAGGGCCTCGGTGTGGGTGGGAATCTCTGCCCCACCGATATTTTCGATCAGGCCCTTAGCGATGACCTGGTTGTCTTCGCCGCTAGCGGAGGTGTCGCGCACCTGGTACTTGACCGATGATGAGCCACAGTTGATAACGAGAACGAGCATGTATGTTTTCCTTTGGTTTGGCGGGCTTTAGAGGGTCTGTGCCTGAATAGCGGTGATCGCTACGGTATTGATGATGTCTTCAACGGTGCAACCACGGGACAGGTCATTTACGGGCTTGCGCAGGCCCTGCAGAATCGGGCCAACGGCGACAGCACCGGAGGTCTGCTGAACAGCCTTGTAGGTGTTGTTGCCGGTGTTCAGGTCCGGGAAGATGAAGACGGTAGCCTGTCCAGCTACCTGGGAACCGGGCAGTTTGGAGGAGGCAATGGACATATTGGAGGCAGCGTCGAACTGGATGGGGCCTTCAAAAGCGAAGTCGGGGTTGGTTTCCCGGAGCTTGTCGGTGGCCTCAACAACGATTTCTACATCCGCCCCGGAGCCGGAGGTGCCGGTGGAGTAGGAGAGCATGGCGACCTTGGGGTCTACACCGAACTGGCGGGCAGTTTCGGCAGAAGCCTTGGCAATGTCGGCTAGCTGGTCGGAGTTGGGGTTGGGGTTGACCGCGCAGTCACCGAAGACCAGCACGCGGTCTTCCATGAGCATGAGGAAGACCGAGGAGACAACCTTGACACCGTCGCGGGTCTTGATGAACTCCAGGGAGGGGCGGATGGTGTTGGCGGTGGTGTTAACCGCGCCGGAGACCATGCCGTCCACGATGCCCTTGTAGACCAGCATGGTGCCGAAGTAGGAGGGGTCCATCATGCGGTTCTGGGCGCCTTCCAGGGTCATACCCTTGTGGGCGCGCAGTTCGGCGTAGGTGGCGGCGAAGTCATCGGTGTAGGGGTTCTCGTCCAGGTCGATGATGGTAACACCGCGCTTGCCCTCTTCTGCCAGAGGCAGGTCGATGGATTCACGCTGGCAGATTTCGGCAATCTTGGCGGGGTTGCCAATCAGAACCAGGTCGCAGAAGTCACGGCGCACGATGATGGAGGCGGCGCGCAGGATACGGGGGTCGTAGCCTTCGGGCAGCACAATAGAGCGGCGGTCGCTGCGGGCCTTCTCGATCAGGTTGTGCAAGAAGCGCAGGGGGGTCATGGTGGCGGGGCGTTCCAGGTTGAGACGCTCAAAGAGTTCTTTTTCGTCTACGTTGCGGAACCATTCACCCAGGGCGGTAGCAATTTTACGGGGCTGGCCTAGGGCTAGCTGGCCGCGAATACGTGAGACGGCCCGGCCTGCCTTGAAGGTATCGAGCTGGGTTGAGAAGACCGGGAAGGGGGCCTTTTCAACCAGCTGGCCGATGGCGGTGTCGCCCTTGAGCTCACCGGCCAGGCCGCCGGTCAGGAGCATACCTGAGGGGGCCGGGAAGGTAGGGGAGAGGGCGGAGGCTAGGGTTGCGACCATGATGTCTGAGCGGTCGCCGGGGACAATAACGAAGTCTCCGTCGGTGAACTGGGAGAGGAAGTTGGAGACGGTCATGGCCGCGATTTTGATGTCGTGGATGTCGCGGTCCAGGAAGTCTTGGCTCATGCCGTCGTGCTCTAGGTTGAGGCTACCGGCAACTTCTGCCACGGTGGGCAGGGCGATTTCGGGTAGTTCGGGGAGCACGTAGACGGGGCGCTGGGAGGGGCCGCGCTTGACGTTCTTGAGGATTTCTTCGCGCAGTTCGGGGCGGGCGCGGTTGACCATGACGGCCAGGACGTCGACCTTGGCGGCGTGCAGTTCGGTGCGGGCTACATCGACTGCGTTGACGACGTCGGAGACGCTTGATTCCTGCGCGCCAACCACGGCGATAACCGGGGTGCCGAGGTCCTTGGCGAACTGGGCGTTAAGGTCGAATTCAACGGTTGCGGCGTTGTGGGCGAGCATGTCGGTGCCATCGACGATGATGACGTCGCAGTGCTTTGCCATGTCGGAGTAGATGGAAACGGCGATGGAGGACATTTCCTCGTGATCCCCGGATGCTAATAGTTCGCGGCATCGGTCCAGGGAGACACCGCCACGTGCCTGGTTTTCGGTCAGGTCGTATTTGGTGCGCAGTAGCCGGATGAGCGGGTCTTGCGCTTCGATCTCGCCGCTGAAGACGGGGCGGAAGAAGCCTACACGGTCGGTTTCTTTGACGAGGGAGTCAACGAGGCCGATAGCGATGAGGGACTTTCCGGAGCCCTGGTTCATGGCTGAGATATACATGCCGTTGGTCATATTTGGTCTACATCCTTGTGGCGTTTTTGGGTGGTGCGCGGTCCCTGGCGGGCTGGTGCGCACGGTGGCTGTATGCCACCTATCTTTACTTTCGAGTTTATTCCTTTGGGTGGGGTTTAAGGGCGGCAGGGCATGCGTTTGTGTGGTATCTCATGGGAGCTATTGTTTGCTGACAGTCTGTGACATAAAACCTGGGTGTGGTGGACTCTAAAGTGAGAGCAAAGATTATTACTGAGCCAGGAGGCTTTATGCTTGTTTTCCCCCGCCGATCGGCCCTGGGCCTTATGGCTACGCTGGCTCTGACTGCCTGCGGGACAGGCCATAAAACCGCACAGAGTAGTAAGGCCGCAAGCGGTAACCAGGCCTCAGAAACCAGCCCAAGTGCTTCACCTGCGGGCGAGCAGTCGGTTGAAACAGGTGTGCGCACTGATTCTGGCTACCATCTGAACACTGTGCTTGAAGGCGCCCCAACTGTTACCCTCTACACCGACCTACAGTGCCCCTACTGTGCCCGCACTGACCCGACCTACCGTGAGGTAGCGCGCCGTCTGGCGGGCACCATGAACCTTACTGTGCGTCACTTCCCCCTGCCCATGCACGCAAACGCTCTTCCGGCTGCTCAGGCGGTACAGGCGGCGGAGAAGCAGGGTGCTTATATGGCCATGAGCGGGAAGATTTTTGAACATCAAACGGAGTGGAAGGGTCTTACAGATGTCGCCCAGCTCACCGAGATTTTTACCGGCTATGCCCGGGAACTCAAGCTGAACACTGATCGTTTTATAGCCGACCTACCCGATGCCGGTGGCCTCAAACTTATTCAGGACGAATTTGAGGCAGGTAATGAGGTAGGCGTACACGGTACCCCCAGTTTCGTGATAGACGGGGTTCTGGTAGAGAAGGTTGATTCATCCACCAGCGCTGACCATATGGTAGCTGCCTTCACCGAGCAGGCAGGTCTCTAAAGAACTAGAAGCTACCGGTCTATGGGCTTAGAGTGGAGCTATGAAGATAGCCCTTTGCCAGATGCTCAGCACCCAGGACGTTGAACGTAACATCGCTACGATTCGTGAGTACACGGCACTGGCCGCTGCTCGTGGGGCCCGGCTGGTGGTTTTTCCCGAGGCCGCCATGCGGTGTTTTGGGGGGAGTCTCTACGATGCTGCCGCCCAGCACGAGTTCACTTTCCGGTCTGCTCTGGCTGAGATAGCCCGCGAACACTACCTCACCCTGGTTGCCGGGGGCTTTGCTCCGGTGGAACTATCCGATGAGTGGGATTTGAGGGTCTATAACAACCTTTATGCCTACGACCAGACCGGCACCGAGACTATCTACACTAAGGTTCATCTCTACGATGCCTTCGGGTTTAAGGAATCTGACGGGGTGAAAGCGGGGGAGAGTCTGCGAACTATCACTGTCGATGGCACGGTTATAGGGCTAGCTACCTGCTATGACCTTCGTTTCCCCAAGCTCTTTACGGAGTACGCGCGGGCAGGTGCCCAGGCAACTGTTGTGGCCGCGTCCTGGGCGGGCGGTGAAGGTAAGGTGGCCCAGTGGCAGGTGCTGACCACTGCCCGCGCTCTGGACTCTACCCAGTTTGTGCTGGCTGTTGATCAGGCCTCCCCTGCAAGCGCTGATGCCCGCGCCGATGTTACCCAGCCGCGCGGTGTTGGCTACTCTCGTGCAGTTGACCCTCTGGGCCTTACCCTGGTGGAGGCCGGTGAGGCACCGGAGATTCTGGTGGTTGACCTGGACCTGTCCCGGGTGGCTGACGCCCGGCAGTCTATCCCGGTGCTCACTAACGCTAAGCTGGGCTATTAGAAGGCTTATTCAAGGGTGCTCCTGAGGCTAAATCTCGCTGGGTGTTTTACCCACCAACTGGCTCGGGGCTGGCGCCTAAGGGAAGTTGGTGGGTAAAGCGCTGGGCTGGGGTACACGCCCCTTGAGTAATCCTTAAGATGTAGCGTCAGGAAGGGAAGCTATGGGTTTTTTCGATATTTTTTCAAGCAAGGATCCCGCCGGCCCGATTGAAGTGCAGCTCATGGCCACTGTCTACGGCAAGGTTCAGGGTGTGGGCTTTCGCTGGTGGACGGCGGGTATCGCTAAGCCCCTGGGGCTGGTGGGCTACGCTAAGAACCTGGATGATGGCTCAGTGGAGATTGTCGCCCAGGGGAGCCGGGCCGCGGTGGAGGGCCTCCTTGCTGAACTTAAATCGGGTGATACCGCTGGCCGGGTAGATCACCTGGACGCGGACATCACCCAGCCGGTTGGCAGTTACGATAATTTCGGTATCTATTAGGGGCACACACATGGGTCACTCCCACAGCCATCAACATTCGCATGCCGGAGGGCAGAACCTTAAGCGCCTGCGCCTTGTGGTGCTTATAGCCTGGTCGCTGGTTGCCTTCCAGCTGGTGGGGGCCTGGCTGACTGGCTCCCTGGCTCTGCTTTTTGATACCGTCCACGTTTTTACCGATGCCCTGGGGGTGAGTGTGGCCCTGGTGGCCACCCGCCTGGCTTTGCGCCCTGCCTCGGACCGGCACACCTGGGGTTTTCGCCGGGTGGAGGTTATCTCGGCTATGCTCCAGGCTACGGTCTTGCTGGGTGTTGGCCTGTTTGTTCTCTATGAGGCTATCCAGCGTTTTATGCACCCGGAAGAGATTCCTGGCCGCGAGGTCCTCTTTTTTGGTCTGGTGGGTCTGCTGGGTAACGTCATCATGATTGCGGTGTTGGTGGGCGGGGACCGCTCTAATTTCAACATGCGGGCGGCCTTTCTAGAGGTGCTTAACGATGCCCTGGGGTCGGTGGCGGTGATTATCTCTGCACTGATTATTTGGCGTACCGGCTTCTATCAGGCCGATGCTCTTGTTGCCCTGCTGATTGGTCTGCTGATTATTCCGCGCACCGTCAAACTTTTCCGTGAGACGGTGAGTGTGCTCTTGGAGAGTACCCCGCCGGGCCTTGACCTGGAGCTGGTACGCAGTCACCTGCTGGGCCAGGAGCACGTTCTGGCGGTGCATGATTTGCACGCCAGTCAGATTTCTTCTGATCTGCCGGTGCTCACCGCCCATATTGTCTTGGATGATGAGTGCTTTACCTCCGGGCACACGGTGCAGATTTTGAAGAACCTGCAAACCTGTGTTGCCGAGCATTTTGAGGTCTCTATTGAGCACTCCACCTTCCAGCTGGAACCGCAGGGCTTTTCCGCCGACGAAGACCTGCGTCACTTGCACTAGGGGCTAGCGGGCCTATTACCTCTTCACCGGTAGGCGGTGCGCCCGCTAGCTCTGTAAGCTAGTGGGCATGTCACGCGCTATCCAGCTTTCCTTCTCGGGGCTTTCGGCCTCTGTTGCCCGCGACGGGTTTTCAGACACCGGCTACATCCTAGAAATCGGTGGGGCCGAACAGTCCCACGTTGATCTGGGGCGGCCCAGCTATATCTTCTATGAGTACCTGCGCCGTATCGGCAACCTCGCCGACATACTAGCCCCAGCCGGTCAGCCCATCACCGCCGCCCACTTAGGGGCCGGTGCCCTGACCCTGGTGCGCTACCTGCAAGCCACCCGGCCTGGTTCCCGCCAACTGGCTGTGGACATTGAGCGCGAACTTCCCAGCTTCGTCATGCAAGAGCTGCCCCTGCCGGAGGGCACCGACTGTCGGGTGCTGATCGAGGACGCCGCGACCGCCGCACCCCGGCTGGCAGAGGAGCTTGATACCCCCGCTGGGGTGGACCTGGTGGTGCTAGATATTTTTTCTGGTTGGGAGGCCCCTGCCCACCTGACCACCCCTGAGTTTTACACCGATCTGCGCCAGGTGCTCGCCCCGGCGGGTAAGCTGGTGGTCAATGTGGGCGATGACGCCGGGCTGACTTTCTTTAGTGCCCAGGCCCGTACCCTGCTTGAGGTCTTTGAGCACCTCTGGTGCCTGGCTGATACCGCCATGCTGACCGGCAAGCAGGCCGGCAACCTGATTCTGGTGGGGTCTGCTGATGCGCTCGCCCCGGAGACTGCCGCGCGCCTGGTTAGTGCAGGTCCGCACCCGGCTTCCGCCCTGGGTACCGACGAACTGATTGAGCTACTGCAAGGCCCCTTAAGCAGGTAGGTCCACTGCCTTAACGCCCTAGGCGTACACCGGCTTTAGTAAGCAGACTGTGTTTCTAGGAAGACAGGCTGTAAGCTGAGACTATGTTCAACTTCAACGCATCCAGTGCCTTTGATTCCAACGGCCAGCCTAAGCCCGCTGTAACCCGCACCGTCGATACCGTGCTCAAAGCACAGCGCCCCCTGGTCCTTTCCCTGCTCAAAAAAATGCGCCAGAAGCACCCCCAGGAAACCCCCCAGCAAATTGCTAAGCGCCTAGAAAAGGCCTACCTGCGGGATGTCACCGTAGGCGGTGGAGCTGTAGGAGCCACTGCCTTTGTGCCCGGCCTGGGCACCATTACCTCCCTGGGCCTCTCTGCCCTAGCCGTAGGTGGCTACATGGAGCGCACCGCCGTCTACGCCCAGGCTATGGCCGAGTTGCACGGCGTTCACGTTGATGACCCCGAAAAGGCCCGCCTCATGGTTATGGCTATCATGCTAGGCGAAGATGGCTCAGTGCTCATGAATTCGATTCTGGCCCACACAGGTAAGACCGGCGGGGCATCCCGCAAGTGGGGCATGATGATGGGCTCCAAGGACTCCGGCAAGATTTTCAGTATCGAGCGCACAATTCGCAATATGTTCTTCAAACGATTCTTGGCCCGCCAGTCTGGTGCCCTGATGGGCCGGGCCCTACCCTTTGGCATAGGTGCGGTTGTGGGGGGTGGCGCTAACCTGGCCCTCGGGAAGAACGTTGTCAAGGCTGTGGAAGAGACCTTCGGTTCCTTACCTGCTGTCTTCCCCGATGCACTCAACATGGACCGTGCCCCCAAGTTCGTTGCAGAGCAGGAGTCGGAGCCGGCAGCTGGTAGCTCCAGCGCAGAGGAAGCCGCCCAGCTCGATTCGTAAGAATCTCTCCCTGCACGGGGGCTAGACCCCGCCAGCCCAGGCCCTCTAGGGGGCTAGGGTGGCGGGGTTTTCTCTACCTACTTATTGCGCAAGCCGGCACGAGCTCTCACAAAGGCCCGAGCCGCAAGCCGGGCACCGCGCGCAGAAACCCCGCTAGCCTCTGCTAACTCCTGCTCGGTGCTGGGGCGCACCTGCTCTACCGGTGCTATCTCCTGTGGTGGCTGGGCGGTGGGGTTTTGGCTCCCCATAAGTTCTAAAGTCTCATGGCTGAACTGGGCCGGGGCCTGCCCCAGGGTTTGCTCTACTTGGGCGATCAGCTGTTGGGCAAAGTCTTTGCGGGTGCTCTGGTTAGCTAGCATCGCCCCGCCAGCCTTAATAAGCTGCTCACCTGCCGTCACCAGCAGCAGGGTTTGAGGGTTGCGCAGTCCAATGGCGGCTACCGCACCCAGCACATTGATCTGGCTCGGCCTGCTGCCGGTAGGCTCTGGGCTGGTCTCAATATGGGTCAGTAAGTCTTTAACATCGGTGCCCAGCACCGCTTGTGCGGCCTCATCACTATTGGTTACGGGGATGCCATAGATCAGGGCCACCCCGTGCAGGTAGGTTTTGATGGCCTGGGAACTACCCACCTGCCCGGTGGTGCGGATCCCTTGGCTTGCCGCCCGAGTGTAAGTGGCAGTGCCCTCTTTGAGGGCGCCCAGATGAGCGGCGGCCTGGGTCAGCCCTGCCACTCGCTGGTGACGGCTTACCGTTCCGAGCAGGTTGGGTGTCAGCTCCTGGGCACCTGCCTGGGCGCTCCCCACCAGGGTAAAGTCCCGCACAAACATGCTGCCTAGGTGCTGGATGAGCTCCGCCGGGGTCGCCAGCGGGTTCCGGGCGTAGAGCTTGCGCAGGCGACGCACCGCCAGAGGTATCTGCTGGGCTTCAGAGGACTCGGTCATAACTATTACTTTAGTGATAGGGCTTTAGCGGGTAGCGTGCTCCAGTAGCTGAGGCGCTAGGCCAATGTAGGTGCGCGGGGTCAGCTCTGACAGGCGCTTCTCGGCCTCGGGCGAAAGCCCTAACCCGGCAACAAACTCCTTAAGACGGGCCGCATCCACACGCTGACCACGAGTCAGCTCCTTGAGGCGTTCGTAGGGGTCCTCCATGCCCTCAACACCGGCAATAGCTTCGGCACGCATGACCATCTGAATGGCCTCGGCAAGAACCTCCCAGTTCTCATCCAGATCCTGGGCGATGACATCGGTAGCGATATCCAGGCGTTCAAGGCCCTTAACTACGTTAGAAATTGCCAGAACAGAGTGTCCAAAAGCCACACCAATGTTGCGCTGTGAAGATGAGTCGGTCAGGTCGCGCTGCCACCGGGACTGCACCAGGGTCGCACCCAAGGTATTCAAAAGGGCGTTGGAGATTTCCAGGTTGGCTTCGGCGTTCTCAAAACGAATGGGATTGACCTTGTGGGGCATGGTCGATGAACCGGTCGCCCCAGCCACAGGAATTTGGCGGAAGAAACCGATCGAAATGTAGCTCCAGACATCGGTGCACAGGTTGTGCAGTACCGAGTTGAAGTGGGCCATGAAGGAGTAGAGCTCGGCCTGCCAGTCGTGGTTTTCAATCTGGGTGGTCAGCGGGTTCCAGTCCAAGCCCAGGCCGGTCACAAAGTCTTCAGAAATCTTCTGCCAGTTAGCGGTCGGAACAGAGACGACGTGAGCGGAGTAGGTGCCGGTTGCGCCGTTGATTTTGCCCAGAAACTCAGCATTTTCAACCTGCTTTATCTGCCGGTTCAGGCGGTAGGCAAAAACAGCCAGTTCCTTACCCAGGGTGGAGGGGGTGGCAGGCTGGCCGTGGGTACGCGAGAGCATGGGCACCTCACGGGCCTCTTCTGCCAGCTTCATAATCTCTTGCACCAGGCCGCGGGCGGCGGGCAACCAAATGTTAGTGACCGCGTCCTTGATGCCTAGGGCGTAGGAGAGGTTATTGATGTCTTCTGAGGTGCACCCAAAATGTACCAGGGGCTTAAGGTGGCCCAGGCCCAAGGGTTCTAAGCGGCGAGCGATAAAGTACTCAACAGCCTTAACGTCGTGAACAGTGACGGCCTCAATTTCGGCCAATTCAGCGGCGGATTCTTCGGTGAATTCGGTGACGATAGCGCGCAGACCGGTGCGCTGATCATCGGTGAGGGGCTCCAGACCGGGCAGAACCTGCTTGTCACAGAGGTAGATGAACCATTCAATTTCTACGTGCACACGGTCACGGTTGAGGGCGGCCTCCGAGAGGTAGTCAACAAGCGGTTCGGTAGCGGCTTTGTAGCGGCCATCCAGAGCACCGAGGGCTAGATCGGCGCCGGTAAGTGAGTGGCGGCCAGAGGGCAGAGTTGTGCAGTTTTCGCGATGAGACATATTTCTAGTTTCTCATGGGAACGTGTCGGCGCGCACGGTTTTGGGGCGGCTTTGGGACAGTCCGGGGGCTGTATGGCTGAGCTACGTACAGGTCAGGCTGTGGATAGGGCGGTGTCATGGGTAGTCACTGCTTCACCAATTCCGCTGAAAGTGGGGTTGAACTGCCCGGTGGCCTTCTTCCACAGACCTGCCCACCACTCACCGTGCGAATTACGGCCCCTAAGGTGTAGGCACAAAGGTACCCCGATAAATGAGGAGGTAGGGCATGCCCTCGATCTATGAGATTGCGCAAGCCGCCGGCAGGTCAGGCTGGGCCAGTAGCGGTGCGGCCCAGGCCAGCGCGGGCGCACTGGATATGGCTCAGCGAGTCCGCAACTGGGCCGCTTCGCTGGCTGAGCAGGTGAGCCGTGAAGCTGTCCATGTGCACACCGCAACCGGTACAGCGCGGGTAGCGGGGCAGGTGCAGTGGACCTCCGCGGCAGGTCGTGCCTTCCAGAAAGGTCTTGAGATTGAATGTTTAGCTGGCCAACGGTTGTGGGGCGAGCTTGACCAAACAGCCCATCACATCCGGATTTCTGGTGAGATGGTTGCCCTTGAACTTGAGGCCGCTGCGACGGCGGTTAAGGCGGCGGGAGCGGCCTTAGACCTGGCGCTCAGTGGCATGGGAGTGATCGAGGACGTATTGGACGACTTCGTGGTCTACGCACAGAAGGCCGGTGTTCCCGGCCTACACGCGGAGCTGGTTCAGGCCATGAACAACCCCCTACTGGCCCAAGTCTCCACAGCCTTAGCCGGAGTAGGGAGGTAAAGCCATGAACCAGAAACTTCTTTCGCTTGGCTCAAGCATCTCGGTGGAAATGTCTGAACTCGGGCCGCTTTCTGACCAGTTGAACGGTGTTGCCGATCGGTACGATCAGACGGGGAACGCTCTACTCGGCATTACTTCCCAGGTTGCCCTGCTGGCCCCTCTGGACGCTAGCGGCAACGGGGCGCAGGCACTCACTTCTCTGGGTGTGACTTCAACGGGGCTTACTGCCCTGGTTGCGGGTACGCGCCGCTTATCCCGAGCTGTCGGCCAAGCGGCTCAGGCCTACGAGGAAGCCGAGACCTTTGCCCTAACTCTTATGGGCGGATTTACTGTTGCTGCCAATCAGGGTAAGTCTCTAGCACTAGCCTATGGCTCTGCCTTCGGTTACACGGTTGACAGTCTCAAAATTAGGGTGATCAAGGGTGGCCTGGTTCTTAGCAGTAGTGCCCCAAAAGTTGGGTTGCCTCTCTTGGATATTTACCGGAAGACCCCCGGTGGATATTTACTCCTAGCGAGAGGGGCTTCTACCCTTAACGGTTTTGTTAATCGACTGGGTATGACCGGAAGGCTACGCGCCAAGCGGGAGATGACCGGTGACCTCTTTACCGATCAAACCGAGGCAGCAGCCTTTATGGGGCCCGTTCCGATCACACCGCAGGACGTTACACACCGTTTCGGGCAGGTCAAGGAGATCGAGGAGAGAGGCGATACCTACATGGCTAGCCAGGGCTACCAGGGGGAGTGGGACCATATTGTGGTGGAGAAGCTGGTTAACCCCACCACGGGCAAAACCATGTACCTAGTGACTATTCCTGGGACAGATGGGAATCTTTTGGGGGGTAACCTCGAGGATACACTGGCTGGATTCTATAAGGGGGGCGTCAATAGTTGGCCCGGCACCGTTGGCACTGTATCCAGCAGTAACCCGCACCTTGCCCCGCAAGACTATACGGCCCTCATGTCTCTGGTGGAGAAAGCTATAGAGGACGCCGGGGTCCCCGAGGGGGCAACTATATCCTTTATGGGCTTTAGCCAGGGAGCTACCGCAGCGGCTACCCTCGCTAATAACGACACCATCAATTCCCGTTACAGGGTCAAGGGGCTGGTGACCCAGGCTGGCCCAATTGGCCATCTCAAAGTGCGCGATAGCATCCATCACGTTGATCTGCGCCATCGGGAGGATTATGTTCCTATGCTGAGTGGAGACCGCCCGGACTATAAGCCCGATGAGTCCCATGTCTACACGGCTGTGCCGGATTCAGGAGGTATTCACGGTGCACAGGAGTACCAGGAGATAGCCAGCAAGGAGCCAGAAGCCCAGCAACCGTCCCCGGAGCTTGAAGAAATCTTTGCTGGCTATGTATCGGTGAAGGCTGATATCTATTCTGGAACCACCCAGAAGCCCGATATCACCCAGGATGAGCAAAGGGCGATAGGTGCCATGGGAGCTGCCCATGGAGCGGCGGAGATCATGACGGGAGTGAGTTTAGACGTGAACCCGGCAGATCTCTATCAAGATACGGAAGATCTGGTTCAAGCTGTAGAGCATAGTCTGGGGGAGGTGAACATCGGGGGTGTAGAGATTTTTGACCCGATCCTTGAGCCACTCCATCCCAAGGAGGGAGCTAGCAAACCGCCGGTTCCTGTTCCGGATCATAAGATCAAGGTGTATGAGGCTACCTTGCAGGACCATCTGGAGAACCTGGGCGGCTTGCTTGGAGCTCCTGATATTCCGGCTACCGGGCTGGGGAGCCCCATCCAGATTTTTGAGCCTGAACTCGAACTGGTTGCCGGGTAGCTAAGCTCTGCGGAGGGGGTGCTTAGTCGCTACTTTCGATGCTCAACCCGCGCACCATGCGGGCTGTGCGAGCCTTCCCCCAGGCACCACCGCAATCAATGATGCTTCCTTCTGGCTCGAAGCCTCGTTGCTCGTAGAAACGCACTGCTTTCTGGTTACCTATGATGTACCAGAGGTAGGCCGGCTCGTCGGGGTAGAGTACCGCATCAAAGAGGGCGGCTCCCAGCCCGGTCCCCTGAACGGACTCTAGGGTGTAGAGGTGGGTGAGGTCCCGTGTGCCTTCCGGCGCTAGGGGCAGGTTCACCTCGTACTCCCAGGGCAGGGGGCCCGGGCGGGAGAGGGCAAAACCTACCGGCTTACCCCAGTCAAGAGCGGTACCGACTGTGCAAGAAGTGCCGGAAGTCGGTGTCCACTGGGGGTTCTCGTAGGCGAAAAAGGCTCGTACACCGGGGGCTACAATATTTTCAGCAAACTCCCGGTGCAGGGTTTCGGCGGCAGCTCTCTGGCGGGCACCGAACTCGGGGTCCACCAGGGTGTTATAGGTCTGGGCCAGGCACTGAAGTTGCAACTTAACATAGGTGCTTCCATCCTCAGTGCCCACCGGGCTGAGGATATACCTGCCACTTACCGCAAAACCCACAGCCGCCTCCTTCCTCTTCTACCGGCGTTACCGCTCTCTCACCCTACCCAGTCTACTGCCCGGCCCAAGAAGCACTAGGCTAGAGGGGTGGCTAAACGAAGAAGAAAACCTAAGGCGACGGTAGAGGCCCCTGAGGCCCTAGTTGAGGGTAAATACCCTATTGATACCGGTATCGCTGAACTCATTGAGGATGACTACACCCCCGGTGGCTGGGTGCTAGAAATCAATGGCATGGAGTCCTCCCACATTGTGCTGGGTAAACCCCGCGAGCTAGATTTTGAGTATATGCGCTGGCTAGCGGCTGTCATTGAGCCTTTCGTGGATGCCCACTGCGATCCCGCCAAGCTCCGAATTACCCACCTGGGCGGCGGCGCCTGCTCAATGGCCCGCTACCTGGCCGATATCTACCCGCAGTCGCGTAACACCGTGGTGGAACTTGACGGCAAGTTAGCCGAGTACGTGCGTGAGTGGTTTGAACTGCCCAAGGCACCCCTGGTTAAGATTCGCGTGGGTGAAGCCCGTCAGGTCACCGAGGGGTTCGCTCCCCAGTCGCGGGACATCATCATCCGTGACGTTTTTTCGGGCTATATCACTCCTGAGCCGCTAACCACCCTTGAATTCACCCAGCTAGGCGCTCGCTCTCTAGCGCCCGGTGGGCTGTACATCATCAACTGCGGCGATGACCGTAACCTCAACGGTGCACGGGCCGAGGCTGCTGCTATCGCCCGGGTATTTGAGCACACCTGTATTGTGGCTGACCCGGCCATGCTTAAGGGCCGTCGCCGCGGCAACGTGATTATCGCCGGTTCTAATTCGCCCCTCCCCGTGGAGGGGGACCTGGTAACGGCCGCTATTAGCAAACGCCTGCTGGGTGGCGGTGTCCCCGCCCAGTACAAGGACGATGCTTGGGTCCGAGACTTTGCTCGCTCTGCCCAGCCTCGGCGGGATGGCGCCCCGAACCTGGATACGGTCCAACTAGATCGAGAGCTACGCGGGTAACGTCAAATTCTTCCCCTGGAGCAATAGTCTTGTGCTAGTGGCTCTTGGGGCAAGTCCTCACTCTTAACACTGAGGGTATCACTGATAAAAATCTACCTCACTGAGAATCATTGACTTATGGAATAGAACGCCCAGAGACTTGAAGAAACCCTTGCCCTACTTCGGGAACGAGGCTTTGATAGCACTGAGATTGAGGTCAAGGCCGCCCGGGAGGGTTTACCGCAGAATCTAGGGCAAACACTCCCCGCTTTTGCTAATATGCCCGATGGCGGGACCCTGATCCTGGGTGTCGATGAGAAGAGCGGGTTTACCGCGGTTGGAGCGGATGCCACGGTAGAGGCGGGCATTGCCTCCCTCGCTCGGAATGAGGCTACCCCCACTCCTTAGCTTATTAACAGCGGGGTTAAGTTTAAGGTGATTCTTTGGTTTGACCGGGCTGAGCCGCTAGCCCAGGTTGCTCCTGAATCTGCGAAGCTTGCTCCTGTAGTGTCTGCGGTAGCTGAATCGCCGGTAAGGCTGAGCAAGAATTCCCCATATATTGTTGATGCCCTAGGCCGGGGCGGTGAGCTTTCAGCACCAGAATTGGCAGAGCGCCTGGGCTTAAGCCTTGCTCAGGTGCGCTATGCTTTACGTCCCCTGTTGAAGCGCGGGGACGTGGTGATGGTGGGTAGTCAGGGTAGCCATTCCACTGTGTATGCCTTAAAGAGCATGATTGGTTAGTTCTTGCAGAAATCCTGCTTGTTGAGCCCCTGATAGGTGCTTTTTTCGTGGGCTACTCGACAGCGCCGTCAAGGTAGTACCAGACCCCCTTTTCTCTGGTGAATTGGGAAACTTCGGTCTGTAGCCCGCCCACCTTCTGACTTTTGGGTGTACCCGGTGCTGACCGGTAGTAGGCGGCAAAGTGTACGGTTCCCTGGGGGTCGAAGGGCCCGCCGGTGGCTTTCAGGATATCGAGCCTGTACCACCGTAGGCTCTCATCAAGTTCTAGAGAGTGTGGCCTGGTTGTGGGGTGCCAGGTTGCCAGTAGATAGTCAGGCAGGTTGAGGGCAAAAGCAGTGAAGCGGGAGCGCATGAGAGCCTCAGGGGTGGGGGCGGTGAGGGCACCGGTCTGAGCGAATTGCCGGTGGTAGCGCTGGCAGCAGGAGCCATAGGTTTCGCCGGTCCCGCAGGGGCAACGTGTTGTGGAATCAATCATGCCCTCAATTAAAACAGGGAATAAGAAACCCCGCCCGCTCTGTATTGGGGGTGACGCAAAGAGGGGGGCGGGGCTTAGAACTATAGGGGTTCTTGCGGGCTTAGCTGTGCATCCAACCTTCAATGATGCCCATACCGAAAAAGACCAGGAAGGCTGCCGAGACGATGTACATAATGGGGTGTACATCTTTACCGCAGCCCTGGACCAGGCGGATGAAGGTGAAGGCGACGAAGCCTGCACCGATACCGTCGGCAATGGAGTAGGTGAAAGGCATCATGATGATGGTCAGGAAGGCTGGGATACCCAGGCCCCAGTCGGTCCAATCAATGTGGATGGCCTGGCGGACCATGAGGAAGCCGACGACAACCAGCGCGGGTGCTACTGCTTCGAAAGGAACAATAGATACCAGCGGTGAGATGAAGACAGCCAGCAGGAAGAGCGCGCCGGTGACCATGTTGGCAAAGCCTGTACGGGCGCCTTCGCCGATGCCGGTTGCGGACTCCACAAAGATTTGGTGTGCGGAGCTCGATGAGCCACCACCGAGTACGGAGCCTGCCGCGTCTATGAGGAGCACCCGGTCGATGTTCTCAATCTTGCCGTCTTTATCTATGGTGCCGGCTTCAGTAGCCAGGCCTACCGAGGTTCCCATGACATCGAAGAAAACGGCGAGCAGGATGGCGAACATGAGCATGGTGGCGCCCAGGGTTCCTAGGGAGCTTGCGGAGAAAGCTCCGACCATGTCCACTGAGCCAATGAGGGAGAGGTCGGGGTGGCCTACCCACTGGGTAGGAATGCCAGGGATCATGAGTGACCAGCCGGTTGCTGAGTCAAGGGATGAGCCAGAGGGCGCTACTTTTTCTAGGATGATGGCCAGGATGGTTGAGGCAACTACACCGATGAGAATTGCGCCGCGCACGTTGCGGATGAAGAGGGCAATAGTTAGGAAGAGCCCAAAGAGGAAGACCAGGGTAGGCCAGCCGTTGAGGTGGCCGTCAGCACCGAAGGAGACGGGGACGGTGGTACCTGCGGCGTCGGGCATGCGGCGTACAATGCCGGCGTTGACCAGGCCAATGAGGGAGATGAAGAGGCCGATACCTACAACGATTGCGGTTTTAAGAGATTCGGGTACGGCGTCAAAGACTGCGCGGCGGAAGCCGGTAAGAACTAGGATTGCCATGACGATACCTGCCCAGACGACCAGGCCCATGATTTGGGGCCAGGTGAGGTTGGGGGTGGTGGCAATGGTTGATGCGAGTAGGGCGTTGACGCCCAGGCCGGCTGCCATGGCGAAGGGCTGTTTGGCCCACAGACCCATGACGATGGTGAGGATACCCGCGATAAGCGCGGTTGCGGCGGCAACTCGTTCAACGCCGAGGGTGTTGCCTGCGCCGTCCGGGGCTAGCCCCAGGATGAGAGGGTTGAGGACTACGATGTAGGCCATGGCAAAGAAGGTGGCCAGGCCGCCTCGGAGTTCGGTGGCTAGGGTTGAGCCACGTTCGGTGATTTTGAAGAAGCTGTCGATAGCGCTGGTGGTTGCGGGTTTTTGAGCCGCGGTGTTCTCAGAAGACATTCGTGAAAATCCGTAGATACTCGTGTGGGTGTGTGCCCAGAAATGAGAGAGCGCCACCGTATCGGAGTCTGTGGTAGCGCTCTAATGTACCTGTCTAGTCTACGCCTTTTACACTTTCTGAGGTATCCGGGGCTGGTTTTAATCTTGCGCAGGGGGGAGGGAGATGCCTGTGCCATAGTGCTTTTTACGGATGCCCTATAAGATAAGGTGTGCCTAACTACCATGAAAGGTTTACCCATGACTGATTCCGCTTACCCAGCTCTTGAGAGTTTATCTGTTCGTTCGCGCGCAGTTGTGACTACGGAGCGCCCGGCTCGGTATGCCAAGCAACTCGCTTCGCACATGGGGCATAAAATTCCGGTAGAGCAGATTGAGGGGGGCTACCGCCTAACTTTTAATCGTGACGGGAACTTCAGGGGGTATGGGGATCTTCTCGTGGGATCGGGGCAGGAGCAGGGTTGCCTGGTTCTTAAGGTGTACGCTGGGACTCCCGAGAAGCGCGAAGGTCTTGAAGGCGTTTTAGGTCGCCACCTGGAGCGGTTCGGTGAGCGTGAGGGGCTGGCGGTCAGTTTTACCCCTGAGAGCCTCAGCTGACAGATAGGTTCAGGGGTTTCACTGTGGGGCTTTGCCCGCTATCGCCTTTGGGATGTGTTGAGAGGCTGTCCCAGGGGGGCTTGCGGGGGAGTGTATCTTGGAAGGGAACCTTTTTGATCCTGACCTGGAGGGCTATGGCTGAGAAAAATCCTGGTGACTTAGAGATGGCTCGTGACTTCCTGCGCCGGGCATCTGCTCAACTAGACCTTGATCCAGCGCTTATCAGCGAGCTAACCCCCCACTTACTTGGCTTGACCAAGAGGGTAGCGCACGGTGTGGTTCGTCCCGCTGCACCCCTGGCGGCTTTTTTGGTGGGCTATGCTGCAGCTCAAGCCGGTTCTGGTCAGGCTGGCGCTCTATCAACACCCGATGCGATAGCCCAAGCGCTTGTGGCTATCGCCGGTATCGACGATGTGGTGGAGGAAGCTGATGGGCAGGCTTAACCGTAGCCTTGCGGCAACCCGCTATGTCTTGGGTGAAGATGGTAGCTTCACATCTAGTCGTCGAACTGAGTCGCTGACCCCCGAGGAGCCCCTAGAAATCCGTCTGGATGGGCGTGTTATCACCACCACCATGCGCACGCCGGGGCATGACCTTGAGCTGGCACATGGGTTTTTACATTCTGAGGGCATTATTCGCGGTGCAGAGGACATCAGGGCTGCCCGGTACTGTGCCGGGGCTACCGGTCCAGATGGCGCTAATACCTATAACGTGCTGGATCTGACCAGTGCAGGCGCAGTCCTCGCTCCGGGCTTGGAACAGGCGCGGCTGACCGTGACGAACTCAGCCTGCGGGGTGTGTGGTTCTACTTCTATTGAGTCGATTATGGGTAAGGCCAACAGGCCGATTGCGCCTGCGGCTTTGACTCCACAGCAGATACTGGATTTTCCCCAGCAGCTCCGGGGGCGGCAGGTGCTTTTTGGTAAAACCGGGGGAATTCATGGGGCGGCTGTTTTTGATTCACAGGGCAGTATGCTCGTTGCGCGCGAAGATATTGGCCGCCATAACGCTGTGGATAAGGTTATTGGCTATCTGCTTTTAAAGGGGGGGTTGGGGGAGCCAGAATCTGGGCAGAATATGAATGTGCCCGGCAAGACCCTTGTGGTTAGTTCCCGGGCTTCTTTTGAGCTGGTGCAGAAGGCTGTTTTAGCTGGTTTTTCTGCCTTAGTGGCGGTCTCTGCGCCGTCTTCATTAGCTGTTGATCTTGCCCGCCAAGCGGGCTTGACCCTCATTGCTTTCACTCGGGATAATCGCTTTACTCTCTATGCGGGGCATATAGCAGAACATAGCAGGTGAGATTCTCTGATCCCGTGTGCTCAGGGGGCTAGAATGATGCTATGGCTAAAGTGTTGAGGCAAAAGAGTAGTTCCTTGTCGGGGGCCGAGGGCGCTAACCCCACGGCCTTTGATAACCCTAAGGTAGGTCATCGGGTAAAGGTGGCGGCAGGTCCTGGGGGAGTTATCCACGCAATGCAGCATGCCATTCCTGCGCGGGGTCTCTTGCCTTTGCTGACCATGAATAAGCCCGGGGGCGTAGATTGCCCAGGCTGTGCTTGGCCTGAGCCCTATCAGAATGACATGAATCTTGTGGAGTTCTGCGAAAACGGTGCTAAGGCTATTGCGGAGGAGACCACTGCTGATCGGGCGGGGGCTGATTTTTGGGCACGTTACTCAGTGACAGAGCTACGAACTAAGACGGATTTCTGGTTGGGTAAGCAGGGGCGTATCACCGAACCTCTTCTCTATGACCGTTCCAGCGGTGATGACCACTACCGCCCCGTCTCCTGGGAGAAAGCCTTTGCCCTGATCGCTGAGCAACTCCAGCGCACTGACCCTCAAAAAGCGGTTTTTTATACCTCCGGTCGGGCCTCCAACGAGGCCGCCTATGCTTTCCAACTATTGGCCCGACGCTTGGGATCAAATAATCTCCCAGACTGCGGTAATCTCTGCCACGAATCAACGGGGGTAGCCCTTAAAGAGGTAGCGGGTCTGGGCAAGGGGTCCATCACCATGAGCGACCTTGAAACCACCGACCTGCTGATTTCTGTGGGGCAGAACCCCGGCACCAACCACCCGCGTTCGCTCACTAGCTTTAAGAAAATGAAGGAAAACGGCGGCAAGATGGTGGTGCTCAACCCCATGCCTGAAACCGGGTTGATGGCCTTTCGGGAGCCTCAGTCACCTATGGGTATGGTGGTTCCAGAGAAACTAGCCGATGAGTACCTGCAGGTACGTCTTGATGGTGACCGCGCCTTCTTCCAACAGCTCAATAAGGAGCTGATTCTGCGTGATGCCCTGGACCATGTTTTTATCGACAAGTTCACCAGCGGCTTTGAGCAGCTCAAGGAGCATCTGCTGAGCCTTGATGATGCCGAGCTTGAAGTTGGCTCAGGCATTTCTGCCGCTCAGGTGGCTCGGGTTGCTGACTTGGTGGAGCGGGCCGAGAGCGCTATTGTTTCATGGACGCTCGGCGTTACTCAGCACCGCGAGTCGGTAGGCACCCTGCGTGAGATCATGAACTTCCTCTTCCTGACCGGTAATATCGGTAAGCCGGGCGCCGGTAGCGCACCATTTAGGGGCCATTCCAATGTCCAGGGCAACCGGACGGTAGGTATCTGGGAGAAGATGCCTGAGCCCTTCTTGGCAGCAGTTGAAGAGCACTTCGGTTTTCCCGTTCCCCGTGAGCATGGTTTAGATACCGTTAAGGCGCTACGCCAGATGCGTGATGGTAGTAACCGGTTCTTTATGTCTCTGGGTGGAAACCTGGTGCGTGTTGCCTCCGATACCGCTGCCTGTGAGAAGGCCATGAGCAGCCAGGAGATGACGGTCCACCTCTCCACCAAGCCCAACGGGTCACATGCTTGGCCCGGGGAAAAAGCCCTGATTCTGCCGGTCCGTGCTCGAACCGATGAGGATATCCAGGCCAGTGGCCCTCAGAAAGTTACCGTGGAGAATTCCTTTGGTGTTGTTTCAGCCTCCGTCGGTAAGCGTAAGGCCAACAATGACCTGAACCTGAAATCTGAGGTAGATATTATCTGCTCGGTGGGGCGCGAAACTTTTGGGGATGACTTCTGGCAGCCCATGATTGATAACTACGCTCTGATCCGTGATGCGATTGAGGCCACTGTGCCTGGTTTTGAGAACTACAATGAGCGCATAGAGAAGCCCGGGGGCTTCTACCTGCCTAATGGCCCGCGTGAGCGTGTTTTCAATACTGAGAACGGTAAGGCTTTGTTAACGGTGAACGAGACAAACGTGCTGGATCTTCCTGCCGGTCACCTTTTGCTATCAACAGTGCGCTCTCACGACCAGTTCAATTCCACCATTTACGGGCTTGACGATCGTTATCGGGGTGTTCGTCAGGGCCGCCGAGTTGTCTTTATGCACAGGGATGATATTGCTCAGCTGGGCCTGCAGGATGGCAGCCTGGTCGATATTGTTTCTGTCTGGGAGGACGGGGAGCGCCGCGCCCCTAACTTCCGCGTCATTGAGTATGATCACGCGCGCGGTTGTTGCTCTGTTTATCTTCCTGAGGGGAATGTTTTGGTCCCGCTGGATTCAGCAGCTAAAGGTTCCAATACGCCGGTTTATAAGTCTGTGCTAGTGCGCCTTGAGTCTTTAGGGCGGCAAGCAGAGGTATAGCGAGTTGGGGAGGGGGCAGACCGCTAGGTCTGCCCCTTTTCCTTTTAAAGTTCTGCTGACCGGGGTCTAGAAAATATGCGCCCCGGAATGTGATGCCCCGACTTTACTGGTATTCTTTATGCCATTTTTATGACCCTGACTAGCGCTTATGTTTCTTTTACCCCTTTTGGGGGACGGGTGCTGGGTCCTCACCCTGAGCTCCTGGCTCACTTGTCAGTTTTCGCCCTGGATTTCTGTCCCACATTATGGTGACAAAGCCTGAATGGGGGCAAAACCCTGCTTTTGACAAGCACCGATACTGGGATAATGGTTCTAAATAAAGAAGAGGGAATCGCACCTAAGAAAGATCTACCTATGTCAACCGCACTTATGACATCTACTCGTCGGGGCAAGATAATAAATCCACGAAAGCGTAAATTTCTGATTCAATTTCTGCTTTATCTATCCCCCGTCATCCTCCTAACCACTATTTTTCCGCTAGTCACCCCGCAAATTTCTGAGGTGACCCTGGGCGGTGTAGCCCTCACACAGGTGATTCTGGCAGTCTCCATTACTGTGCCCTGGATGTCCCAGAGCATCTGCCTGCCCGTCTATAAAGCTATGGACGACCTGCTGGGGGAGCGTGATCTGGAGGCTTGCACCAAAAGGTTCGCCGAATATTGGGTCTCAACCTGCCTGGCAGTAGTGCCCGCGCTCATCCTTTTCGCTCTTCCCTTTTACTTTGCTCTGCACTGGAACCTGACCGTTCTGATGGCTTTCCTGCTCCTGGGTTTCTTAAACGTCATGTTTGGGCAGCTTCTGGTTGTGGCTAATCTGCCCACCGATAGCCGTAAGGCCTGGGGCTTCTCCTGGCTGGCCTACGCCCTTGCCCTGCTGATCGCCCCCAAGATCTGGTTCCTCCCCCCTCTCATGGGTATTTTGGTCATGCTCTTTGTAATTCGCGATTACATTGGCTACCTGAGCCTCTTCAAACGGCTTTACTACCCTGTTGTTGCACGCGAGATGCTCCGTGGCTTCCTCATTGGTACCGTCCTTTGGGCAGATAAGTACATCTTCTTTATCTCCCAGGGTGGCGAACTGCAGGTTGTCACCATCTACATGGGTCTTATCCCTGCTGTTGTTGCCTATAACTATTTCTTCGCTGCTGAGGCAAAACAGGTTGACCGTGCTGTGGCAAAGCTGCGTGAGGCTATCCAGACCAGAGGTTATAGCCAGGTTCAGAGCTACTCGAAGAAGGTGGAACGCCGAGTTCTGCAGGCTACACAGCGCACCCTGCTGATGGCTGGTATCTGCTCTGTCTTCGTTGCAGTCTTCATGTTCTTCTACCTGCCAGACTCGGTTATCTTGGCTTTTAGCATCATCATGTCTTCATGGATGTTCCTGGCTGTTGCTATCTACAGCTACCAGGTTGATTACTTGGGGTCCCATCTGATTCCTCAGGTCTTAGGCCTGGCACATTTGATTTTGTGCATGCTTGCTTTCGCCCTTATCCCGAATACCAATGGCTACTTCATCATCATGGCTGGTGAGGTCGTGCTTGTCACGATTGCCTACATAGCCTTCCGCAAGACCTGGAAACTTCCTGCCTACGACCTTTTCTGGCGGCACGCTATCACCTGGTAGTTCTCTCCCCCTATTGATCGCTCTTCCCCAAATTGCACCTTTTAGACATTTGAAGATAGGCACCATGACTGTAGAAAACACCTACAAAGAACTTCTTAAGCCTGATTCCGGCGCGCATTACACTGACCCGAACTACCCTGATGTTGATGTGGCTATTACGATGGAGTCCACCTACCCCTATCTCAAGGGTGGGGTTTCGGCGGTTGTCCACGACATTATTACCAGTAACCCAGATCTGACGTTCGGCATCATTCACATTGCCTGGGACAGAGATTCCCCCATGAAGGACCTCTACGGGGTCCCAGAGAACGTACTCTGGGTTAAGACCATTTTCTTGAGCTTCGACGAGCACCGGGAGTCCTATTCTGATTCCGCCAAGAAGCTACACCTGAATGCCCAGGAGCGGATTGCGGCTTCGCACGAACTCTTCGATGCCCTGTATGCGCTCACAGAAGAAGCCGATGTTAATCCTCTGTGGCGGGTCTATGACCGCATGTTCTCAGAGAAAACCCGGGAGTTTCCCGGGTGGGGGCTTCTTGGTAGCAAGGAATTTATGGAGGTGCTCTTTGAACGCCTCCCGCTCGATAACATGAGCTTTTCTGATGCTTTCTGGCTAATCCGTACCTTCTTTTCTCTTGCTTATGCGCTCCTGCATGAGCGTCTTCCCTACGCTAGGGTTTACCACGCACACACCACAGGGTACGCATCTCTCATCGGTGCTGCCGGGGCACGAGATAATGGGAGCAGCTTCCTGCTAACGGAACATAACCTCTACGTCCGTGACACCGTGAACACTCTCTTGGACCGGAATATGTCCCTCCCCGTGACTGTCCAGGATCCCGACGTTTTTGATGTTACCCCCGAAGAGCGCGCCTGGATGCTGTGGTGGATTCAGATGGGTCGTTTCTGCTACCCCAGCGCGGATCTGATTACCTACCTTTACCCCAAGGCCATTGACGAGGCTCAGGGGCTTCATGGCATCCGTGAACGCTCCATTATCTTGCCCAACGGCATGCTGATTTCTGATGTCAATGAGGCTTACGCACTCCGTCGCCATGCCCGTGAAACGATTATTCAAGAGGGCACAAACCACCTTTGGAAGTTCGTCTTTATTGCCCGTGTGGTTCCTATTAAGGGCCTGATCGACCTGATTGAGACGGTGGCGATTCTCCGTGATGAAGGCTTCAAGCTTCACATTGACTGCCTGGGCCCCACCGAACATCTTCCGTCCTATTATGAGAAGTGCCGTGAGGCTATCGCGGAGCGCGGCCTTGAAGACTACTTCACCTTCCACGGAACCGTTAATGTCCGTGAAAAGCTGGGTCTCTTTGATGCGCTGGTCATGCCCAGCTACAACGAGGGCCAGCCTATCGTTGCTTTGGAAGCGATGAGTGCTTCAATCCCCGTGATTGGTTCGGATGTGGGTGGTATGTCCCAGCTGATTGATGATGTTCTTGTCTCTGAGGATGGCTCACACGTTGAGCGTTGCGGAATTCTTACCCAGGCCGGTGACCCGCAAGGTTTCGCAGATGCACTCAAGCGGATTATGAATAGCCCGGACTTCTACGAGCAGCTATGTCTCAACGCTCGTGAACGCGTACTGCAGTTCTTCCAGCTTCACGATGTGATGGACCGTTATAACTACATCTATCGCAAGCTGGGCAAGTTGGATTATAAGCCTGGCCAAGAACACACTTCGCTGGCGGGTGTCCCCAGCGCGGTTGTTGCCGAAGGTGACCAGAACATAGATTACATTGAGGCTAATAGCTAGGAGGTGGCATGACTACGGTCAGTCGAGGATTATGGGTACGCTACGGAGGCGACCCAATTACCCGCGAACAGGTTGAATTTGCAGCTCAACATTACGCGGTGGCCTTGGTCCAACCGGGGGAGAGGGAGGCTGCACGGCAGCTCAAAGAGCTCAACCCTAATATCATCGTACTGGCCTATAAGTGCCTATCTTCAGCTCGTAGGTATGAGGAGAGCGCACCTTACACCTCCGGTGTTTCGTATTCTGAAGCTGAGGCTCAGGGGTGGTTTGCTCGTCGCCTCAACGGTGACAAGATCGAGTGGAACGGTTACTGGGGGCACTACCAGATGCGAGTTTGGGATGCCTCCTACCGGAGCCGTTGGACTCAGAACGTGGTGGAGGAGATTGCGGATTCCCCCTTTGATGGTGTTCTTGCAGATAACGATATCTACGGGGATTACTACGGTTTGAACTTCCCCCTTGAGGGCGCAGAAAGCATCGAGGTAGTCCACCGTGGCCTTGACGCGCTGATCTCAGAGGCCGGTCAGGCCCTGAACGCGCGCGGCAAAATCCTGGTTCCGAACATTGCTGAGTCCCGCAGGGATGAGGGTAAGTGGGAGCGCCATAGCGCCTACGGCGGCGGTTTTGAAGAGGTCTTCTTGGGCTGGGGGCCGAACGAGTTTTTGGATGCCAATAGCTCGGTGGCTCAGATTAAGCAGATGATGCCTAGCCCCCAGGCCAACCTTCGGAACTTCATGCAGGGGGAGCAGGCGCAGGGTGAGGGAAGGTTAACCCTGTTGCGGGCTTCCACTGATGGAGACCTGCAGCACCCCAACTTTCTGATGGCTCTTGCGGCTTTCTGGATTTTTGGTGGTGGTCAGTGGTCGGCGGTGACTGCCGGTGCCCATGATGCCCACAATGACACCCCCTGGGTTGAAGAGCTAGCCTGGGATCTTGGCCAACCGACCGGCCCCATTGAGGGTGCACTGGGTATTTATGGGCGTAGCTTTGAGAAGGGCTGGGCGGCGGTTAACCTTACTGATCAGGTGAGCCCTGCGCTGAACTTTCCCGGTAGTGGACATGCGAACGGTACGATTTCTATCCCGCCGCACCAGGGTATGTTGGTTCAGGCCCAAGACGATGGTGGCCTGATTATTGCCCGGCGTTTTGATCTGCAGTAGGGGCGCGCTTCTAGCCGTAGACCGGGAAGTTGTGGTGGCCTGCGTGAACAAGGAGCTGGGTGCGGGTGGCTACACCCAGCTTGTCGTAAATGCGGGATAGTGCATTTTTGACGGTTGAGAGTGAGTAGTGGAGTTCTTCTGCTATCTCTTGATTGGTTTTACCTAGGCAGACTAGCTTGACGATGCCCTGTTCGGTTTCTGTGAGTTCGCTCCAGGGGTCCCCCTGGGGCGGTTCTGTCATATTCATGGAGATTACCAGGCTGGCTAGCGCCCGGCGGTCGATGATGGCGCGCCCCTCAATAGCTGCGGTGATGGCCTGTTTGATTTCTCGTGGCCGGGAGTTCTTGAGCAGGTAGCCGTCTACCCCGGCTTGGAGGGCTTTGCGGACGTAGTCGTAGCTATCAAAGGTGGTGATGGCGATAATTTTGGTGTCGGGGTAGGTGGCAAGGATCTGGCTGGTAGCTTGGATACCGTCCAGGCCGGGCATGTGTAGGTCCATGAGGAAGACCTGGGGGCGAGTGTTGGTTGCCAGTTCTATGGCTTCTTGCCCGTTGGTGGCTGTGCCTGCCAGGTGTAGGTCTTCTTGGCTCTCGATGTAGAGGCTGAGCAGTTCGAGAATTTCGGGGACGTCGTCGGCTACGGCCACGGTTGTTGTCTTCATGCTGGGCCTTTCTTAGTCAGTAACCAGGGGTAGGTTGATGGTTAGCCGCCAGGTCTGGCCCTCTACTCCGTAGTTGATGGTTCCGCCCAGCCTGCGGATGCGTTCTTGGATCCCGACTAGCCCGTAGCCGGTGCTGGGCGAACGCTTTTTCTTGCCGGTGATAGCCGGTAGGGGGTTGCTGGTGGCGATGGTGATACCGGTGAGGTTGGGGTGGGCTGTCACCTTTATAGTGCTGCCGGGCGCAGCATATTTTTCGGCGTTAAAGCGAATCTCTTCAATAACCTTGTGCAGGGTGGGGCGTACGCCTTCGGGAATCTCTGTGCTGGCTAGGTCGATGTGAGCATCCACCGTGAAGCCCTTGCTGGTCAGGCGGGCAATGGCCTGGTTGATGGATTCTTCAAGGTTGATGGTGACAGGGGATACCTCTGGGAGTGCCGTGATGCTGTGGTCTGCCCTGGTTGCTTGAATGAGTAGGCGCATATCGGCTAGGGCCCTATGGGTTTTTTCTTGAATGGTTGTGAGTGCGGTGTCTTTAGCATCCAGGGTGGGGGCGCTGAGTGCCTGGTTGGTGCTGAGCCCAATGATGCTGATCTGCCGGGCTATGGTGTCGTGGAGTTCGCGGGCCAGTGCTCTGTTGGCTTCTGCTACCTGTTCTTGGAGTTGCTTGTATTTGCGGTCGCTGGCTGTTTTCTGTTCCCAGGCTAGGCGCAGGCTAAAAGGGAGGCCGAAGAAGATAAAGAAGAGCGAAATGGCGACGATTATTGTGTAGACCATGCTACCAACCATGAAGCCATTGGAGAGAGCAATGCAGAGTGAGATTGCCAGGGCTAGTGCCTGCCGGGAGCTTGCCAGGAGTACTGCTAAGGGAAAACCAAACATACCCAGGAGAAAAAAGAGTTCGGATACCTGGTCGTTGAGGGTAAAGGCGGCGATAGTGATGATGCCAAAGATGTAGGCCGTGGGCAGGGCCCGGGCTGAGACACTCAGAGCGAGAGCTAGAACTAGCAGAAGGCAGTAAGCACGTACTAGAGCTTCGTCCGCTGGGGCGGTGAAAGCTAAGAAGATTTCGACAGCTAGCAGAGCAACAGTAATGATGAGAGCTGCTCTTTTGGCCTTGGGTGGGAGCCGAACCTCTTGGAGGTGCCTACCGGTTTCTAAAAGACTGTGCATCAGTAATGGCGGGAAAAATTGTTTACGCTTTCCAGCACCAGGGGAAGAGTCTAGAAATTCCCCGGTCGCACCTGATAGCTTCTGGGTCATTTGAGCTAGATACCAGAAGCCCCTGAGCGGGTAGCTCTGCGGCTGAGGCTGCGGTGGGGGCGGTGAAGGTGCTGGTCAGGGTGAGCAGGGCCAGAGCTAGGTATTTCATAGGTACTCTCTTTTTAGGTTATGTCTATCACCAGGTAATTCTATGGAGGCTCTGATGTCAAGGAGGGCAGGTGATAGTACAACCTTTATTCTTATTCCCTTGATTTCTGTTGCTCTGAATTTTTGGCGGGGCGAAGACCTAGAGCTTGAGTGCTTTATCTAGGTTGGTAATCACCATAGCCGAGGGGAACTGGTATTTTTTGTCTACGTTTTTGTAGTCGGGTAGTTTGGCGTGGGATTCCATTTCTCCGGTGGTGAGGTTGTAGCGGTAGAAGTCTGTATCGCGCCCAAAGCGGGGAATGGAGTGGAAGAGGTAGTCTTCCTCAAAGTAAATGAGTCCCGGTGACTCGGTCTTGGGGTCAAAGCCTTCTAGGGTGAAGAGCAGCGTGTTGTGGGCGGTTGCAAGGTCGGTGCGCACAACGTCACCATTGACCAGTATCCAGTAGAGACCTCCCTTATAGGTGTATTTTTCAAGTAGGGTGCCACCCCACATATCATCTGTTCTCCGAATGGCCCGGTCACCGGTGATATTGCGCTGTTCAATTTTTCCGGTTGCGGTGTCATATGAGATTAGCGTGGAGCCGTCATGGTCGCCGGGACCCCCACCGTAGGGGTCGGTGATTTCTGGTTTGAAATTATCAGTAATGTAGTAGAGCACCTTGTCGTAGCAGTTGAGGGCGGTGCCAGGAATCACCATACGGTCTTGGTTAATGGTGGCTATGGGGTCTGCCTTAAACTCGGGATAGATCTGTAGGATTCCTTGGGGTGCATTAGAGGGGCCGTACCCGCTATCGGTCGACGTTGAGTAGGGGTCAGTCATGGCCCAGACGCTGCCATCCTCGCACTGGGCGGCATAGTTGACATAGTGATGCAACGGGTGGACGGTGCGCTTGTTACCCTGGGTGACAATGACATCCCAGAGGTAGCCTTTCCCATCGTCAATGACCCCCTGATTTGCTAGGGCAACCATGCCTCCTCCCCGGTCTTGGGGGATACCGAACATGAGCGGAATACGGGGTACTTGGTGATCCTGGTGCTCAGCGGTGGCGAGGCCCTTGGGGGTGAGAGCGTAATCGGTTTGGTAGTCGGTGTAGTAGAGGGTCTGGTCTCGGTAAGTAAGCCTGGAGTGCTCCATGCCATCGGTGGCGACATCTGTCCAGGTCTTGGTGTCTGGGTTGTAGAAGAGGATGCTACCGCCGGGGTTATTCTCAAGCCCCCCGGCTGAGCGGTAGTCGGTTGACATGGAGTAGGCGATGACGCTGTTGGCTAGTTGCTCTTCGGGTGGGGTGGTGCTGATTTGTTGGTTGCCGTGGGTGCAGGCAGTAAGAAGGAGGAGGGCGGCGACTAGCGATGCGGTAGATGACTTTTTCATGGCTGTACCTTGTAGAAGTGGTGGTGCGTGGGCACCTTAATCCAGGTGCCCACGCACTGTTGACGAGAAATGCGGAGTCTAGGAGCGGGTCTCGTACCAGGTGGTCCAGCGGGAGTTAGCAATATCTGCCGGGTAGACTCCGGAGCCACCGTTAGAGTCTAAATCTACGTTGGGATCTGTTGATTTATAAGCCGCCCAGACCAGTTGGGAGCAGTTATACCTACCGCGCCTTACCCATAGCTACTTTTCTTGCTCATCCACCTGAGTTGAGGTCTGCTTGCCCTGCCTGAGAGTAGCTGGCAGTTTCGTGTGGAAAGGTATTGGTGCTGTAGCTTCGGGACTCATCTGCAACCCGCTGGGCGGCTTGCTCCAGGGTGAGGCCCTGCTCCTGGGCATATTCCTGAAGCCCCTCCAACATCTCAGCGCGGATAGCCTGGTCGTTGGCCTCTGCCCCTACCGAGGTAACAATATAATCAAGGTTCTGCTCAAAGGTGGTTTCTGCCCCTGCTGGTGCTATCCTCGACAAGCAGGTGAGGGTAAGTGCGGTAAGGGCAAATAAGCCGATAGCTTTCTTCTTGAAGGCTGGCATGAGAGTCATCTCCTAGGGGAGTGCTGCAGTTTTCGGGTTACAGAAAAGAGATAGTTTCTGTAATCTGGAATATACTCCTTTGATTATGAGATTCAATACATTGTGTGAAACATAGTACTTAAGTCCTGACTTTTCAGATCCCTCTTGATGTTCTGCCCACATGCGAGCAAGGACAGTAAGGAGTGTGTCTTGAAAACTTCGACAAGGGCAGTTGCTCAGTGCTCACACTTTAGTACATATGTCTTCCTGAAAAGCGCTCAAGCTGAATTGACGGCTTATAAGGTTAACCTAACCCAGCCCCCAGCGGTAGACTAATGGGTAATTGTGAAAAACGTCCTCAGCCGGTCAAGTCCACAGCCACCGGCGCCGAAAGGAAAACCCGTGTCCTCAGCCCCCCGCGCCCTCCGTGTTGCCGTCATCGGCGCAGGCCCCGCCGGTATCTATGCCGCCGACATCCTCACCAAGTCCGAAGAAGTCCGCTCAGGCGATGTCCCCGTAGCCATCGACATCTTCGACCGCTACCCGGCCCCCTTCGGCCTGATCCGCTACGGCGTAGCCCCCGACCACCCCCGCATCAAGGGCATTATCAAAGCCCTGCACAAGGTACTAGACCGCGGCGACATCCGCTTCTTTGGCAACGTAGACTACGGCACCGACGTGACCCTGGCAGACCTAGGCAAGCACTACGACGCCATCATTTTCGCCACCGGTGCCATCAAGGACGCCTCCCTGAACATCCCCGGTGTTGAGCTGGATGGCTCCTACGGTGCCTCCGACTTCGTCTGCTGGTACGACGGCCACCCCGACTACCCCCGCACCTGGCCCCTAGAAGCCAAAGAAATCGCTGTGCTCGGTAACGGCAACGTGGCTTTGGACGTTGCCCGCGTGCTCTCCAAGCACGCCGACGACCTGCTGGTTACCGAAATCCCCGACAACGTCTATCAGGGCCTTAAAGCCTCACCCGTCACCGACGTTCACGTCTTTGGTCGCCGCGGGCCCGCCCAGATCAAATTCACCCCCCTGGAACTGCGCGAACTAGCCCACTCCCGAGATGTAGACATCGTGCTCTACGAAGAAGACTTCCAGTTCGATGATGCCTCCCGCCAAGCCATGGAAACCAACGCCCAGACCAAGGTCATGATGAAGACCCTCAAGGGCTGGCTAGAGGAGCAGAAGGAAAACCCCGGCACCGCCTCCCGCCGCCTGCACCTGCACTTTTTGCAGGCGCCTTCAGAGATCCTGGGTGAGGACGGTAAGGTCACCGGTATTCGTATGGAACGCACCCAGCTCAACGGCAACGGTGGCGTTACCGGCACCGGCGAGTTCATCGACTACCCCGTCCAGGCCGTCTACCGCGCCATCGGCTACTTCGGCTCAGAACTACCCGAGGTAGGCTACGACTCCGAACGCGGCGTAATCACCAACCGAGAGGGTCGCGTCATTGACGACAGCGATGTGCCCGTCCCCGGCCTCTACGCCACCGGCTGGATTAAGCGCGGCCCGGTTGGCCTGATCGGCTCCACCAAGTCCGACGCCCTCGAAACCGTCACCCACCTGCTTGAGGACCGCGAGAACCTTTATACTGCAGAAGCTACAGACCCCGCCGACATTGAGAACTTCCTCAAGGGCAAGGGCATCCGCTACACCACCTGGGAAGGCTGGCACCGCCTGGACGACCACGAAAAGGCCCTGGGTGCAGCGGCAACCGATGCCGCCGGTGAGCCTCGCGCCCGCATTAAGGTGGTAGACCGCGAAGAAATGACCGCCATCTCTCGCGCAGAGTAAAACCGGGTGTGCCCTCTCCAATCAGTTCCCTTGGCCCCTGGAGAGGGCACCCCTAGGCCTTCGCTATCAAGAGGGTCTAGCCCCAAAGACACGCCCGGAGGATATTTTGTGGCTACTTCAGCCCTGAGCAGGTAACAGTACCTAAGATAAACCTTGTGCTACGTTCTTCCCGAATCAACCCTCAGCGCAGTGTTTTTTACGGTTTCCTCTCTGTAATCCTGATGGGCACTGTTCTCCTGCTCCTGCCTATCTCCCACCTGGACCCTTCTTCCACCAGGGTCATTGATAATCTTTTCACCGCTGTATCAGCAACCTGCGTGACCGGACTTTCAACCGTGGATACCCCCAACTACTGGTCAAACACGGGTTTAGTCATCATCCTGATTTTGATTCAGGTGGGCGGCCTGGGGGTTATGACCCTGGCAACGGCTATTGGTGCCTCGCTCCAGGGCAGGCATCTAGCATTCAGCGCCAAGCTCAGAGCCTCTGCAGAAGTGCGAGGCAACGGCCTCTTCAACATGCGCAAAGCCGTGCTTGGCATCGTTAAAACATCCCTGCTTTTTGAAGCCTGCGGTGCCCTTGCCCTGACCCTACGCTTTCACTGGGGTTACGATATGCCCCTAGGGCAGGCAACCTGGTACGGAGTCTTTCACGCGGTATCCGCTTTCAATAACGCAGGCTTTGCCCTCTACTCCGATAGCTTGATGGGTTTTAACCATGACCCCTTCATTCTTCTACCCATTAGCTTTCTGATTATCCTGGGTGGCCTGGGGTTTCCCGTGCTCATGCAACTACGCCGTTACGGCTCTAACAGGCGGCTGTGGCGTATGGGAACCAAGCTTGTTATCTATGGGACGCTTCTGCTTTTGAGCGTAGGCACCCTTGGGTTCGCTATCCTGGAATGGAACAACCCGGGCACTTTAGGCCCTATGAGTGCCTCCCAAAAAATTCTCAATAGCTTCGCTCAATCTGTTTCTACCCGAACAGCAGGCTTTAGCAACCTGGATATAGCCCAGTTCCACCCGGCAACAACCATGTTCGTTGACCTATGGATGTTCATCGGGGGAGGGCCAGCAGGAACAGCCGGCGGCATCAAAATTACAACCTTCGGTGTGCTTTTCTTTTTGATGCTTGCGGAGATCCGTGGCCAGGGGGCAGTAAACATCTTCGGTAAGCGTCTATCACGTTCGGTTCATCGTGAAGCAACCACGGTGCTCCTGTTAGGTTGTGCTTTTGTCTTTATCAGTATTTTTGCCCTGGAGCTCATCACAGATTTTACCAGTGACCAGCTCACCTTTGAAGCTATCTCCGCTTTCGCTACGGTGGGCCTGAGCACCGGAATCACCCCCATGATGCCAGATGCCGGCAAGGTTATTCTGATCGTTCTTATGGTCATAGGCCGGGTGGGTCCAGTTACCGCAGCTGCCGCCTTCGCCTACCGCCGTAAACCCGTCAACTATGAGTTCCCCAAAGAAAGGCCCATCATTGGTTAGCAAGAAGAAACTCTCCTTTTTTAGCCCAGAGCTGGTCAGCGAGCGTAAATCGGTAGCTGTCATAGGTCTGGGGCGTTTTGGCCAGTCGGTAGCCTTAGAACTTATGGAAGACGGTGCCGAGGTACTGGGTATTGATAGTGACCCCGGCGTTGTTCAGCAGTTGAACGGCCGGCTCAGTCACGTTGTGCGAGCCGATGCAACCCAAGAAGAAGCCCTAGAGCAGCTCGACATCTTAGATTTTGATCGAATTGTTGTGGCTATTGGCAACCACCTGGAATCCAGTATTTTGGTCACTTCTTACTTAATCCGGCAAGGGGTCAAAAATATCTGGGCCAAGGCCGTCTCAGATCAGCACGGTATTATTCTGCAGCAGCTAGGGGTAGAAAAAGTCGTTTTCCCCGAACGTGACATGGGTAAACGCGTTGCCCACCTGCTCCAGGGGAGCCTGAAAGAATACATCCAAATTGATAGCAACTGCGTAGCGGTTTTATCTGCAGCTCCACAAGGCTTTGTCGGTAAAGAGATCTATACCAGGTCCCTGCTTAAGGAGCACGGGATCGCAGTTACTGCCGTCAGAGACTCAAAAGGAACCTGGCACCATTTACCCGATAATTTCCCGGTTGAGTCCAACGACACGATCCTTTTTTCTGGGACGCCCCAGGCCGTTGAACAGTTCGCTCGGAACTATCTGCAGTAAAAGGTTCACAACTAGCCCTCAAGGAGCACCCTGTGCAGGTGGGGGTTGAGGAAGATCCCCCGGGGGTCCAGCTTGGCGCGCAGCTCTACAAAGTCCTTGAAGTGCGGGTAGAGCTCGGCTAAATCGTGAGCGCTCTGGCTGTGGAACTGCCCCCAGTGGGGGCGTCCCCCGTGCGCCTTGAAGATAGCCTCTAGGGGGCTAAAAAGCTCAGCCTGGGGTTGCCGCCAATAAGAGCGCGCGGAAACATAGAAAGTCTCACGCCCATAAGCTGGGGAGAGCCAGATATCGTCAGCGGCCGATGTGCTTATGACGAGCGGGTAAGAGCTCTGTACGGGGCTTCCCTTACAGTGGGCGCGGATATCAGACATGAGCTCGCTGAACTGGGATATATCGAAGGCATATTCCATAGTGCTGTGTCGCACGGTACGGTGAACGGTGAATACGCGGGCAGAGTAGTCTGCGTAGCGTCGGTTGCCCTTACCCCAGTTAGAGACCTTGTTCAGGGCAGGCTGGAGGGCAGGAGCCTTAGCGCCCAGGTAGCTGAGGGCAGAGAACATCCCGTTATTGAGCAGGTGGTCCCCGCCGTAGCGGCGGGCCTGGCTGACCGCTGCACTCGCAGGCATGTAGCCCTCGGTCAGCAGCGCCAGACGGGTGAGCCTGCGGGTGCGAACCTCAGCGGAGCCGGGGAACCAGCTGAACTCGTAGTGATCGGATCCGTGTGCGCGTTCGGTAAAGCTATGCACAATGTCGGTGTAGGAGTGGCCGCGTTCTACCGCATGCAGGCGGAATTGGGGAACCACCGCGAAGGTAATTTCTACGATGATGCCCAGGGCACCCAGACCGCAGAGGGCTGCCTTAAAAAGTTCTGGATTCTCCTGTACTGAGCAGGTGATGAGCTGACCTGAGGCCCCTACCAGTTTGAGTTCGGTTACCTGGGTAGCAAAAATACCGTAATCTACACCGGTGCCGTGGAAACCCGTTGAGATAGCACCGGCCAGGGTCTGCTCATCGAGCCTGCCCAGGTTGCTGAAAGCAAGATTGTAGTAACCCAAGATTTGATTGGCTTCGCGCACCGTGGTTCCTGAGCGAAAGGTGGCGGTAAGGCCCTCGGTGTCTACCCGCGTGAGGCCTGTGAGGTAGTCAAGTTCAAGTAGAGCATCGGTGGGCTGGGCTATAGCGGATGAACTGCGCCCCCGGCCTACTACCTTGAGGCGCTGGCCGGTTGCACCTGCATGCTCGATACATTCCTGCAGTTCGGGTATGGAACGGGGCCGGAACAGGCCGGTGGCCTGGGCCTCGTGCTGGCGGGCCCAAGTGCTCCAGGCCAGAGTGCTGTTTTGCGGGGTATCTGCCATGGTTTTCCTCTTATCTTGCTTCCTAGTGCATATCTTCGCACGATTAGTCAGGCTCTTACTAGCTGTTTGCTGAGTCTTTGCAGGGGCGGTTATCAGTAATGGTGAAAGGAGCGGGTAACCTGCCCGACCTGTCCCTGTCATGATGTGAAATAGGGGGATAAATGTGAGCGCACCCACTAAACTTTAAGTAGGACCCCAGCAGGGCTACCGGTAGACCGGCTGGCAGAGCGGGGTCGTCGTGAATCTAAGGAGATGACCATGACCGAACGCGAACTCACCTTCGGCGAAAAAGCAGTAGCCAGCCGTGACAACCTATCAGAAGTCGCCCAGGCTTCCGGGGAGATTATTGTAGGCATCGATGGCTCAGAGCAGAGCTATGGTGCCCTTCGCTGGGCGGTCCATGAGGCCGAAATTCGCAAGGTGCCGGTCCGAATGGTTACCGCCTACTCTCTGCCCGTCTTTACCGGTACCGGCTTTGACGCGGGTTATTCCATGGTCGATGAGCAGGCCCTGACCGATGGTGTCGCTCAGATTCTTGACGAGGCCCACTCCCGCGTTGGCGACACCAGCGTAGAACTGCGTGCCACCGTAGAAACCGGCGATGCCACCGCTGTCCTGCTTGAGCTCTCCAAGAAAGCCGAACTGATGGTGGTTGGCTCACGTTCACACGGAGGCTTCCTGGGTCGCCTGCTGGGTACCGTTTCAACCTCCCTTCCCGCTCATTCGCACTGCCCCACTATCGCTGTGCCCCAGTCTTACGCCGAGAAGATTGAGGGCGACCCTGAGATTCTGGGCCGTGGCCGTTCTATCGTGGTGGGCTCTGATGGCTCCGATGAAGCCCGCCTAGCTATGATGCAGGCGGCTGACGAAGCCTCGCGCCGCGGAGTCAAGCTGACCCTGGTCAATGCCCTGGCCCCCTACACCGGTGCGCTGAACTGGGTGCCCGCTGCCGTTGACTTTGAGGCACTTTACCGCGAAATCGCTGATCTTCAGCGTAAGGCTGCCGAGTGGATTCGTGGCTACTTCCCCCAGCTTGAAATTGAGTTCAAGCTGATTGATGGTTCGCCCGTTCAGGTTCTGCTTGAAGCTGGTAAGGCTGCCGACATGATCGTTGTAGGTACCCGTGGACGCGGCGGTATCGCCGGCATGATTCTGGGTTCAACCTCCCAGGGCATCCTGCACAACACTCAGGTTCCGGTCATGATTGTTCCGGAGATTGACGATCCTCGCATTAAGGAAGCCCCTGACGCAGGTATTAGCTGGGGTTAAGAACAGTCGCTAACTTCTGGTTAGAATCCCCGGTAGGGGAGTAAGCTAGAGGTAGAAAAGGCAGGACAGCTCCCGCCGTAGCATTTTCCGCAGTGAAGATGCTCCGACGGCGCTGTTCTGCCGTCTTTTTTAAAAAAGTTGAAAATTTTTTGTGCCCCCTATTGGAAATACCAGAATATGCCTTTGACAAGTTGTTTTAGGTGCTTTGGGGATTTGATTTCACTCATTTTTGTGTCGGAGAACACCGGTTTTTTAGCTCCAATAGGGGGTTTTGAGGGTTTCTCGATTTGCACGCCTTTTAGAAGTCGCGTAATGTATTACTTGTTCGAGCGACGGGCCAAGGGAACGAGGCCTGGAGCGAGTAGCGAACTAGCCCCTATCGTCTAGCGGCCTAGGACGCCGCCCTTTCACGGCGGTAACACGGGTTCAAATCCCGTTGGGGGTACTGTGAAACTTCGGTTTCACGGCCATGTTAGAATTTCGGTTCTAGCCTATGGCCCCGTAGCGCAGTTGGTTAGCGCGCCGGCCTGTCACGCCGGAGGTCGCGGGTTCAAGTCCCGTCGGGGTCGCTCCGACCGCGTAATTCTCACTTGTGGGGAAGGCGCGGTTGTGGCATATCTAAGGTATGCCTGGCTCTGTAGCTCAGTTGGTAGAGCGTGCGACTGAAAATCGTAAGGTCACCGGATCGACGCCGGTCGGAGCCACGAAATCCACTCTCTAGGCTTCTACGTGAGAGTGGATTTTTTACTTTAAACCTTTAAGCGCCCTATCTTCCTTGCGGAAGGTGGGGCGCTTTTGTGTGCCCCTGGGGGGGTGGCGCTTCTTGGTCTGTCTTTCTGCTCTGTTGCATATCGAAAAACGATATGTCACACTTTAAGCATATTGAAAAACGATATGTTTCTGTGTGGAAAGGAGAGTAGCCGGCAATGCCACCCCTTGAAGAACACCGCGTGACATGCCATTTGGATTGTTTGCTCTTGGACAGAGGAATGAGCTTGGTTGAACTCTCAGAAAAGGTGGGGGTTTCTGTGGCTAACCTATCGATTCTTAAAAATAACCGGGCACGGGCGGTGCGGTTTTCCACGCTGACTGCTCTCTGCGAGGTGTTGGACTGCGCCCCGGGTGACCTCTTTACAATCGACGAGGAAAGGAACTAGTCCTATGAGGCAAATCAAAAACTATCTAGGCTTAGAAGCACAGAACCCACAACCTGAGGAACACGCTTTCTCTCTTCCGTTGGTCTATAGCGCTGTTGTGTTCGTGCTTTTTATATGGCTCATTGTCATGCAGTGGCCAGAGGCTGGGATTCCTTCCCCTCTACACCGCTACAACCCGGAACTTGACGGTGGAATCAACTGGGTGGAAGACTCCCCGCTTGGGCAAGGTACTAGAGTGCTTGCCTGGGCGGCTTTTGCCTGGAAATTTAGCATGTACCTGGTAGTAACAGCCCTGCTCTACAGGTTGGCTCGTATTTTCTACACTAAGGCACACTTTGGTACCCAAGCTCTTGCTCTTTTGAGGGCGGCTCAGGTAGTCCTGCTAGGGGGAATGATCGTCTACTCGCTCCTGACAGCTTTTCTAACGCGGGCTGTGGCAAATGATTATGATCTGCCGGACATCCACAGCGAAAGCACCTTTTTCTCTGACCAGGGTCTGCTGACCCTACTCTTTGTGGCAACTCTCTTCTTTATAGAAGGCGCCCTGCGCCGCGGTCTCACTCTCCAGGAGGACTCCGATGCAACCATCTAAAACAGCCAACAGCTTCCAAGAATCATTCAGCCTACCGTTACTGGGCTTTATACTTCTGGCCTTTATTTTCCCAGTGACTATGGTCCTTTACTGGCCCTATCCCTCACAGGAAGCTCTGTGGGTGACCTATGAGTCGGCGCCGGGACAGATAACAACCCTGGACACAGCCTCGCTACCGCTCTTTGTCAAAGTTTTTGCTTGGGTGGACCACGCCCTACCCTCCCTGGGAGCAAGTATCTTTGCTCTTCAGATGGCCCGGGTATCAGCCAACTTTAACGTAGCTGCACAATTTACTCAGAAGTCAGTGCGCTACTTCTACCAGCTCCGTATGATGGTGCTGTGGTGGGGGATTGCTTATGCTCTTGTCCACAATATTATTGTTCTCTGGAGCGTAGAAAACTACTACGTAGGCTACGGCAGGATTACCATCAACGGTATCTGGCTCAACTGGCCAATCTTCTATGCAGTGGTTATCTTCCTAATAGCCGGATTTATGGAAGGGGCCCTAAGCCGTAGCCTCAAACTCCAAGAGGACGTAGACGCCACCATCTAAGAATTGAAAGAAGAGCACCCCGCCCACCCCGTAGCGCTAGCATATCTCCCGGGTTGGCGGGGTGCTCCTGTTTCTAGTTAATCTCCACAACCACCGGGGCATGGTCCGAAGCGCCCTTACCCTTACGCTCCTGGCGGTCAATCTCCGCACCCACCACACGGGCCGCCAGTGCAGGGGAATAGAGCTGAAAATCAATCCGCATACCCTCATTCTTAGGGAAACGCAGCTGAGTATAATCCCAGTAGGTATAAGGCACAGAGGTATGAGGCCGGGCCACATCGACCAGACCCAAAGGCTGATCCAAAAAGGCTTGGAAGGCCGCACGCTCCGGCTCCGTCACATGGGTCATCTGATTCTGGCGGAAGAAATCAATATCCCACACATCCTCATCGTGCGGGGCAATGTTAAAGTCACCTACCAGGGCAAACTGGGCGCCCGGGTCCTGCTCCAACCAGCCCAGCGCCTCCTGCCGGAGCTGACCCAGCCACTCCAACTTATAGGCCATATGCGGGTCGTCCACACCCCGCCCATTGGGCACATACAGGCTCCACACCCGAACCCCACCGCAGGTAGCACCCAAAGCGCGGGCCTCCACCTGGGGTTCCTGCCCCGGCTTACCAAAAGCAGGCTGACCCGCAAAGGTGCGCTGAATATCTTCAAGCCCTACACGCGAGGCAAGCGCCACACCGTTCCACTGCGAAAGCCCAAAATGAGCTACCTCGTAGCCCGAATACTCAAAAATCTCAAAAGGGAAATTCTCATCGGTAGCCTTGGTCTCTTGAAGGGCGAGCACATCCACGTCGCTACGCTCTAACCACTCCTCTACACGGTCAGCGCGGGCACGAATCGAGTTCACATTCCAGGTGGCAATCTTCATGAGTTTAAGGCTAACAGGAACTTCAAACGGAAGCGTCAAGATGGAGAGTAATCAGCAGGCAGGCGGTAGCAAATTGTATGCTGAATTTTTGTTCAGCCTCCCGCTAACTGGCAACCCGTACAAATAATTCAGAGGATAACTATTTACAGGGTGCGCTTTTCATGTGACCCGATGCCTCTGTGCGTGTAAGATTTAAAATTTAGAACTTCCCTGAATTGACCAGATCCTTGTGTGCGGGGATTTTCTCCATGTTATCCCAATGCTCAACGATTCTCCCTTTTTCGAGCCTAAAGATATCAAAAACAGCTAGCTCTTCATCATTAATTGTAACTTTTGAGTACGTAACTACATGGTTTCCCTGGCCTATTATTTTGAATACAAAGTTGTAATGAACTTTTTGTGTGGTTAGCAGTTTTTCTAGCGCATCAACCCCGTTTGGCATGCTCGGATTGTGCTGAATATAATTATCTTCAGAGATGTATTTTCGTATGTGTTCATAATTCTTGTTTTGAAATATATCGGTAATAAACTTACGGACAATAGACTTGTTCTCTTCAGTTTTATCCAGGTCGCAAATATGGAAGTCTCCAAGCACAGGGTCGTTCCCGGATACGGTTTCTTCTGGTGCCTTGTAGGCGGAGATGACGTCCCAGTGTTCAACCAGCTTATCATTTTCATCTGTATCGAACATGTCCGTGGTAACCCATTGAGATTCACCGTTATTGATGTTTTGGTAAACATGAACAAATACGTAGTTACCGTCTTCGAATGCCCGAACAATCCGAATATCTCGTTGCCTTGAGCGTTCTAAGAAATTCTGGAAAAATTCAATGAAGCCTTTCTGTCCATCCTTTACGCCGGTGCTATGCTGAACATAGCGTGAGCCTGTGTAACGGTGAACCGCATTGGTATCACCATCTCGAATGCCTTCCATATAAATTTTTCTTGCATTATCTAATTTTTGAGTCATTTTTTCCCTTGAGTGGTGCTGACGGTTGGTGGATGAATAAAATTTATGGCGAAAATATTTTTTGTGCACTGCGTAAAATTTAAAAGAAATTGTATGAATTATTTTATCATATATATCCTAGATCAATAAATGAAACCTTTCTATATTTCGATTCGTCGCCGCGGAGATATATCCGGTATTGCGCAAAATAACTTTAATGCTAGACTGATTCCCCTTTGAGAGCTAGGCTATGGCTCAGGAAATACCCGCTGCAGAGAGAGCATACATGGTAGGGACACCCGCAATTGAATTCATATCGGTCACTAAAAAATACGGAAACACGGCGGTAGTAGACAACCTTAACCTGTCCATACCCCAGGGGAAAATAACCGTCTTCGTTGGCCCCTCCGGCTGCGGTAAAACAACCTCCCTGCGCATGATCAACCGCATGATTGAGCACACCAGCGGACAGATCCTGGTTAACGGCCAGCCCAATACCGACCAACCCGAGCACCAGCTACGCCGCTCGATTGGCTATGTTTTACAGCAGGCTGGGCTCATGCCCCACCAGACCGTTGTCGATAATATCGCCACCGTACCCCGGCTCAAGGGAACTCCCGCCCGTCAAGCCAGAGAAAAAGCACTGGCTCTACTTGAAACCGTTGGACTTGACCCCTCACTGGCTAAAAAATACCCCGCCCAGCTTTCAGGCGGGCAGGCCCAGCGGGTAGGCGTAGCCCGTGCCCTAGCAGGCAATTCATCCATCCTGCTCATGGACGAGCCCTTTAGCGCTATCGACCCCGTCGTACGAGCCGAACTCCAAGAGAACCTGCTTGCTTTACAAAAGGAGCTCAACCTAACCATCGTCTTTGTCACCCACGACATTGACGAAGCAATCCTGCTGGGCGACTATGTAGCTGTTTTTGCCCAAAGCGGCCACATAGCCCAGTTCGGCACCCCCGAAGAAATCCTGCGCGTACCTGCCAATGACTACGTGGCATCATTTGTGGGGCGAGACAGAGGAACCAGGCGGCTCACCTTTGCCCAAGCAGACGGCCTCACTCTCTACCCGCTGACCTCACCCGAGGTCACCGCAGAGAGCTGGAAGCTACGCGTCACCGACGGCAAACCAGACGGCTGGGAGGCCGCAGGAAAATGCTTCCCCGGGGGCTCACTCTTTATACAGGGCGGTAGCCTGCGCGATGCTCTAGACTCGGCACTCTCTTCTCCCTCAGGCTGGGGCGTAGCTGTAGACCAAACTGGTCATCTACTAGGCCTACTCAAAGCAGAAGACGTTCTCCACGCAACCCGGCAGGAGCGAATCCAGCGTTACGGGATTAAGGGCGAGGGGGACAGCGCATGAGCTGGGCCCTCGATAACCTGGGCTATCTAAGCCGGCTCACCCTCCTGCACCTGCTCCAGGCACTTATTCCACTGATCTTCGGGTTCCTCCTATCACTACCCCTAGCCCGCCTAGCACTCAGCCGCCGTAAAGACGGGCGCTCCACCGAAGGGTACACCCCAGTAGGTAAGCTACGCCGGGGCCTAGTCATCAACGGCTCAGCCCTGCTGTATACCATCCCCTCTCTGGCATTATTTGTGCTCATGCCCCTGGTACTGGGTACCTCCATCACTTCCCCCGTAAATGTCTATGTTGCTCTGACCATCTACGTACTTGCCATGATGGTCAGAAGTGCTGTAGACGCCTTTGAATCTGTCTCACCCGTTACCCTCGAAGCCGCCACCGCGCTGGGCTACACCCCTGCCAGGCGGTTTCTCAAGGTGGAGTTCCCCCTGGCCCTGCCGGTCATGATTGCAGGCCTAAGGGTCGCCCTGGTCGCCAATATCTCTATGGTCTCGGTAGGTGCTGTCATTGGTATCCAGTCATTAGGCACCCTCTTCACCGACGGACTCCGCCGTGACCTACCCGCAGAAATTATCACCGGAATTTTACTGACAGTAGTGCTCGCCCTGATTCTGGACCGAGCCCTTGCCCTCGCCGGTAACGGCCTGACCCACTGGAGGAAGGCATGATTTTCGAACAAGTAGGGCACTGGTTCACCGCCCCCGGAGCCTGGTCCGGCGCCGGAGGTATCTGGCAACGCCTGGCTGAACACCTAGGATACTCGCTAGTCGTCCTGCTGATAGCTGCCGCTATCGCCCTACCCCTAGGAGCCTGGGTCGGGCATACCGGTAAAGGTGAGAACCTGGTGGTTGCTTCTACTGGAGCGCTCCGGGCCCTGCCCACCCTGGGTCTGCTCACCCTCTTCGCCCTCTGGCTGGGCTTGGGCTTCACCGCCCCAGCCCTAGCCCTCATCATCCTGGCTATCGCGCCCTTACTTGCTGGCACCTATGCCGGTATCTCCGCCGTAGACCCCATCACCATTGATGCCGCCCGCGCTCAGGGCATGACCGCCTGGCAGGTTCTGACCCGGGTAGAACTACCCATCGCCCTACCACTGATTTTTGGTGGCATCCGCAACGCTGCCCTCCAAGTTATTGCTACGGTCACCGTGGTCGCCTACATCAACCTGGGTGGCCTGGGCCGCTACCTCATTGATGGCCTAGCCGTCCGCGACTACGCCCGCATGGTTGCCGCCGTCATTCTGGTGGCAGCGCTCGCTCTTGTTGTCGATGCCCTGCTGGCTTTGATTCAGCGCCTACTGACCTATCCCGGATTAAGGTAAAAACATGACTTCATTCTCTTTCTCCCGCCGTTCTTTCTTCACCGGGCTAGGCCTGACCGCCGGTGCTCTGGGTCTGAGCGCCTGCGGCCTGGACGGTTCTAGCGCCTTTGGTAGCGGGGCTCAGGCAGGCACCATCACAGTTGGTTCGGCTGATTTCACGGAGTCTCAGATTATTGCTGAAATCTATGCGGCGGCTCTGAACACCCGTGGCTTTGAGGCCCAAACAGCGCCTGCTATCGGTGCCCGCGAGGCCTACCTTGGGGCGCTGGCTGAGGGCACCGTGACCGTGGTACCCGACTATTCGGGGAACTTGCTTCTCTACTTTGACGCGCAGGCTAAGGCACAAACAGCACAGGAAGTTCTCGAGGCCCTGCCCCAGGCCCTACCCCATGAACTGGCGGTTCTCTCGGCGGCCCCGGCCCAGAACAAGGACTCCCTGGTTGTCACAGCACAGACCGCGCAGGAACGCGGGCTGAACAGTCTGGAAGATTTAGCGGGTTTGAGCGGTAAGCTGGCCCTGGGGGCACCGCCTGAATTTGCCGAGCGCACCTATGGCTTGCCCGGATTGAAAGAAAAATACGGTTTTACTCCCTCTTCCTTCGAACCCATCAACGATGGGGCTGGTCCGCTGACCGTGGCCGCCCTGGCAGATGGGACAGTTGATATGGTCAACCTCTATTCCACCGACCCGGCTATTAAAGCCAACGGGTTTGTGGTGCTCGCAGACCCCCTCAACCTGATTCTGCCCCAGCAGGTTCTACCGGTGGCACATGCCGCTACGCTGTCGGTCGCGGCGGCCAAGGTGCTTGATGAAGTGTCGGCTCTCATCACTACCCAAGCCCTGATTGAGCTCAACACCAGGGTTTCGGGTGAAGAGAAAGCATCCCCCCAGGTCGCTGCTAGCGACTGGGTGAAGGCCAACTTCTCGGCCAAGAAATAGCGCCGTAGGCCCCACTAAACATAAGGTGCCCGCCAGCGCCACCCAACAGAGTGTTGAGGGTCGCGGCGGGCACGGTGTTTTCGAGGAACCGGTTAACTTTTAGAAATAGCCCTTATACGCTCTCGGGGAAGGCCTGAAGACGGCCACCGACCATGCGTTCGAGCACACGAATGACCTGGCAGGAGTAGCCGAACTCGTTGTCATACCAGACGTAGAGAATGGCGTTCTCGTCCCCGGAGGTAATGGTGGCTAGACCATCGACCACGCCGGCGGCACGGGAGCCTACAAAGTCGGTAGAGACAACCTCGTGTGAGTCGGTGTAGTCAATCTGGCGGCGCAGGGGAGAACGCAAGGAGCGCTCCCGCAGCAGGTTGTTGAGCTCGTCCTTAGACCCTACGGGCTTTTCCAACTGCAGGCTCAGAATCGCCATAGACACATCGGGGGTGGGCACACGAATGGCATTGCCGGTCAGCTTACCCTCAAGCTGGGGCAGGGCCTTAGAAACAGCCTTAGCAGCGCCGGTCTCGGTAATAACCATGTTGAGCGCAGCGGAGCGGCCACGGCGGTCACCCTTGTGGAAGTTATCAATGAGGTTCTGGTCATTGGTGAAGGAGTGAACCGTCTCCACATGCCCACGCTTAACCCCGTAGACCTCGTCCATGACTGCCAGCACCGGGGTAATAGCGTTAGTAGTGCAGGAAGCGGCAGAGAGGATCGCGTCCGAATCCTCAATGATGCTGTCGTTTACACCGCAGACAATATTTTTGACGCCCTTACCGGGTGCAGTGAGCAGGACACGTGAAACCCCCTTGGCTTCAAGGTGGCGGGAGAGGCCCTCTTTATCACGCCAACGGCCGGTGTTATCGACCACGATAGCCTTCTCAATACCATAGGCCGTGTAGTCGACTTCCGCCGGGTCGGATGCGTAGATAAAGCGGATGGGGGTGCCGTTGGCAATGATAGTGGAGTTCTCTTCATCGACCCGGATCGTCCCCTTGAAGGCCCCGTGAACCGAATCGCGGCGCAGGAGGGAAGCGCGCTTGTAGATATCGTTATCGGTGTTTTTACGAACGACCACGGCGCGGAGCTTGGGCCCTGCACCCGCTGAACGCTCTAGCAAGATACGCGCCAGCAGGCGGCCAATTCGACCAAAACCATAGAGAACAACGTCCTGCGAGGAAGTTTCGATCTGACCTTTCTTGCCAACAACCGGGGCTAGGGTTTGCCGCAACCATTCCTGGCGGTCGCGGGCACCAGATACCTCAAACTCGCCTTGCAGACTGGCGATGTCGATGGAGCAGGCTCCCAGTTCAAGCTGGCTGAGGGCCTGCAGAAGTGCCAGGGAATCAGCGGGGTTCAGCTCAACATCGTCGAGCTGACGAGCAAAGCGGTGGGCCTTGAGAATCTGAATCACTGACTTGTTAATGAGGCTGTGACCGTGGATTGAAACAACGACCTTATTCTCCCGGTTTAACCTGCCAATGAGGGGAATCATTGCCTCAGCTTCAGCCTCAGCGGCTAGCCACTGCTGGTGGGCGTTCTCGGCGGAGATTGACATGGTGATATGACCTCTTCTTCCTCGATGAGTAGCGTCCTTGAACTCACCGGTTAGTAGCGCGACGGTGCGCTGCTAGCTAGTGTCTGATGGGCGCCAAACCAGATTACAGCCAGGCAAAACCCCTGGATATGGTGGCGCTACAAATCCAGTCTAGCGTTCTTAAGAAGCTCTTTATTTCTGCGCGCAGTTTATGACAAAAAGACTGCTCACGAGACCAAAGAAATGAGTAAACTAAGTTTATGCTTACTGTCATTGGCGAAGCCCTCGTAGATCTTGTCCAGCGCCCCGGCGTAGAGTCCCACGCCCACCCCGGCGGTTCCCCTATGAATGTTGCTGTGGGCGTGTCCCGTTTGGGCCATGAGACCCAGTTTATTGGCCGCTACGGTAGCGATGCCTACGGTGATCTGATTGAGGAGCACCTGCGGGCTTCCGGCGTGATCCTTCCGGTTGGTGCAGATGCCAAGAAGACTTCTGTTGCTCAGGCCAAGACCGGTGAGACCGGTGCCGCTGACTACGAGTTCGACATTGACTGGTCCCTGGATGCAGCTGAAGCTGCCCTTGAAGAGGTAGCTAAGAAGGCGACCGCCGTCCACGTCGGTTCTATCGGTGCCATGCTTGAACCCGGTGCCAGCGCGGTGCTAGAAACCGTGCGCCAGGCCGCGCCTCACTCTCTGATTTCCTATGACCCTAACTGCCGCCCCACCATCGTCACCGATGCTTCTGTAGCTCGGGAGCGGGCTGAAAACCTGGTCCGCTACGCTCATGTGGTTAAGGCTTCTGACGAGGATTTGCTCTGGCTTTACCCCCACCGTGCTCTTGAAGACTCGGCCCGGGCCTGGTTGGATTTGGGCGCCTCCCTGGTGGTTATTACCCGCGGTGAGATGGGGCCTTGGGCGCTGACCCGCAAGACCTCACCCGAAGGCCTTGCCCTGCCTGCTTACCGTGTAGAGGTTGCCGATACGGTGGGTGCCGGTGACTCTCTGATGGCCGCCCTGCTTGCGGCTCTCCTGGATCGTGACATTGAGGGGAAAGATGCCCGTGCCGCCATTGAGCTCTTGAGCAAGGATGACCTCAAAGAGATTCTGGCTTTCTCCGTGGTTGCCGCCGGTATCACCGTTTCACGACAGGGAGCTAACCCTCCCACCCGCGAAGAACTAGACGCTGTACTCTATCCCGGCCAGTAAGCCGGTTACCGCGCCTTGCAGATAGTTTTCTACCCGCCCACTTCAAGGAGGCTCCGCCATGCTTAACCGCCAGCCCTACGCAGATCTGCCCGAGCTGCCGACTTTCACCCTGACTTCTGCCGATGTGGAGGACGGTGCGCCGCTACCTCCGGCCCAGGTCTCCGGAATCATGGGGTGCGGTGGGCAGGACGTCTCACCCCAGCTTTCCTGGTCAGGTTTTCCGCCCGAAACCAAGTCCTTTGTGGTGACCTGCTATGACCCCGATGCCCCCACCCCCAGCGGGTTCTGGCACTGGGCTGTCTCTAATCTGCCAGCAGATGTGACTGAGCTAGCTAGCGGAGCAGCGGAAAATCTGCCAGCAGGTGCGCTGACCCACCTCAATGACGGTGGTACCCGTGGATACATTGGCGCGGCACCACCGGCAGGTCATGGCCCCCACCGTTACATCTTCTGTGTCACCGCTGTTGACGTTGAGCGACTCGACCTGGACCAGAAGGCCAGCCCTGCTGTCGTCAACTTTAATCTCTTCTTCCACGGCATTGCCCGCGCCTTCCTGACGGCGACACACGAAGAGAAATAAAGCACCTGCACATGATCAAGCTGATTGCCAGCGACCTGGATGGGACGCTGATTGGTCATGACTTTAGGTTCCGCCCCCGTACCTTAGAGGCTCTGCATTTGGCAGCAGATGCTGGTATTCAGATCGTTTTTGTGACCGGGCGGCCCCTGCGCTGGATGCAACCCGTCTTGGACCAGCTCGGTTCTGAATGGAACGGTGAGAACTCTTTTGTTTTCTGCTCTAATGGGGCGGTGACCTATGACATTGGCCAGGGGAAGGTGCTTGCAACCCGCACTATGAGCGGCACCGAGACCCAGGCCCTGCACAGCGAACTGGAAAGAGTTTTCCCCGGTTCTCTCTTTATTGCTGAGACCCTGGACCAGGTCTACGTTCAGGGGAAGTATCGGCCACATGAGCAGGAAGACTCTACCAAGATCGTGGAAGGCCCCATAGGGTGCACTCTTGATTCCGAGGCGGGTGTCGTTAAATACCTGCTCTACCGGGAAGGGGCTGCCCCTTCTGCACTCTTAGACCAGGTGCGTGATGTGGTGGGGGAGCGAGCGGCTGTGACCCGCTCTGCCCCCTACCAGCCCCTGGTCGAGCTTGCCCGAAAGGGGCTGAACAAAGGCTGTGTTCTGGCTGACTTCGCGGCTGAGCACAGTATTAGATCAGATGAGGTCTTAGCGTTTGGCGACATGCCCAATGACTTGGAGATGCTAACATGGGCGGGGAAAGGTTACGCCATGGAATCTGGTCTTCCCCAGCTAAAAGAGCAGGTGGGGCGCACCTGCCCGGGGTTCGATCAAGACGGTGTAGCCCAGGTAATTGAAGGCATACTCGCTCATCCCTCAGAAGACCTTATTTGAACTGCGCGTAATAATATACTGGGGTCATGCAGGCACACGCATTTACATCCTTAAAGAGGTACGCCTCTACCTCTATCTATGCTCATAGAGGCTTAGCCCAAACACAGGCAGAGAATACCGATCTTGCTTTTGCGGACGCCCTCAAGGCTGGGGCTGACTGGATTGAAACAGATGTGAACACCACATCCGATGGTGCTGTGGTGGTTTTCCATGACCCTACCCTGGACCGGCTTAGCGATAGCGTCGGCGCTATCAAAGACATGACCTGGGAGCAGGTGCGGGCTGTCGAACTCAAGGACGGTGGCACCGTACCGCTGCTGGAAGGTACGCTTCGGGCTTTCCCCCAAGCCCGTTTTAACATTGACCTCAAAGATGCGGGATCGGCTGAAAGAATCATTCCAGTCCTTTTAGCGACCGGTGCCCAAGAGCGGGTTCGCGTGGCTTCCTTTAGCGAGCGTCGGCTGCGTCAGGCTCACCGCGCGGCGCAGAAGGCAGGTATCAGCCTGAGCATGAGTGCTTCACAACTTGCGGTTTCCCTCTTCTATCTTGCGTCGCGGGTAGCGCCTGGGCTGTGGGCTTCGCTCTTGCCTTTGATCAAGCACCTTTTTCTTCCCTTTGATTCTTTGCAGATCCCGGTCTACTACAGGTTGGCTGGCCGTAACATACGCATTGCCGACAGGGCATTGGTTGAGGCGGCCCACCGCGCAGGCCTGGAGGTCCACGTGTGGATCGTTGATGATCAGCGCACCATGCGGGAACTGATCGCACTAGGCGTTGACGGGATCGTCACTAACCACACAGACGTGCTTGCCAGAATCCTTGGGCGTTCTGAGTAAATAGTTCTTAACCCAAAGGCACCGAACCAAGATAGGTTCAGTGCCTTTTCTGTGGGCTGTGCATACCAGCTTTTGGGGCTAGTGGATGTCGCCTTTAGCCTCGGTGGGGGTGAGCGGTTCGGGGTGGGCACCGCTGCGCTTGTTGAGGGCAGCCATGAGATGGTAGACCACCAGGGTCGCTGCTGTACCCAGGGCGATACCGGCGAACTGCAGGCCGGCAATGTCCCAGGTGTAGTCGGCGATACCCACAATGAGAGCTACCGACGCGGCGCTCAGATTAACCTGGTTGGAGAAGTCTACGCGGTTCTCCACCCAGATACGCACACCGAGCATACCGATCATGCCGTAGAGCACGGTGGCGGCACCGCCCAGCACACCGGCAGGTACTGATGCCACGGCGGCACCAAAGACGGGGAAAATAGAGAGCAGGACAGCGAAGATAGCCGCTACCCAGTAGGCGGCGGTTGAGTAGACCTTGGTTGCGGCCATAACACCGATGTTCTCGGCGTAGGTGGTGGTACCGGAACCGCCACCGGCACCGGCCAGGGTGGTTGCCAGACCGTCCGCCATGAGGGCACGTCCTGAGTATTTATCGAGGTTATCCCCGGTCATCAGAGCCACTGACTTGACGTGGCCGATGTTCTCAGCGACCAGAACCAGGATGACGGGTATGAAAAGACCGGCCAGGTTCCAGTGGAACTCGGGGTGCTGGAAGTGGGGCAGACCGATCAGGCCCTCATTCTCCCAGGCGGCCTGAATCTTAGTGAAATCAACCTCTCCGCGCAGGGCAGCGGTGATGTAACCGATAACTACACCCAGCAAAATGGATAGACGGCCAATCATGCCCTTGAAGAGTACTGAAATGAGGATGATAGAGGTCAGCGTAACCAGCGCGGTCACAGGGGCTTCCATAAAGTTCTTCTTAGCGCTGGGGGCAAGGTTGAAGCCAATGAGAGCCACAATGGAGCCGGTAACCACCGGGGGCATGAGCTTGGTCAGCCAGGCGGTGCCAGCAATCTGAACAACGGCACCCACCATGAAGAGGGAGATACCGGCCATGACAATACCGCCCAGTGCCCCGCCGGGGCCGTACTGGTTACTTGCGGCCGCCAGAGGGGCAATGAAAGCGAAAGAAGACCCCAAATAGGAGGGTACGCGCCCGGCTGTCATCAGCAGGAAGAGCATGGTGCCCACACCCGAGAAGAAGAGCGTGGTCGCCGGTGGGAAGCCGGTCAGCAGGGGGACCAGGAAGGTTGCGCCGAACATGGCCACAACGTGCTGGGCGCCGATACCGATGGTACGGCCCCAGGTCAGCCGTTCAAGCGGGTGGACAACCCCGCCGGGGGTAATGCTTTTGCCGTCGCCGTGTAGCGTCCAGGCGAAGCCCAATCTGGAATTATTGTCTACCAATGCTCTGCGCTCCTTATACCCCACCAGTGGGGCTGTGCGGGTCTGAGGTGTGTGTGAACCGCTAGTAATTGTACGGTGCTCACTTGGTTTGCGGGCCAAGAGAACGGCGGTAACCGGTGTGATATTGCTTAGGGGAAACCAGAAAACCATTCCATAGGGTCTGCACCACCGTTTGGATCATGTAGAGGTTCCCCCGCTACCTGAAGAGAGGACACCCGACCCCAGCAATCGACAAATAGGCCCTTCAAAACTTAACCTGTTAAGTAACCCCGCCGCACCTACCAAGGGCCCACCTGTGACCATAGTTCTTGCGCTTTTTCTCCTTGCCACCATCGCCACACCCTGGCTCTACCGTCGCATGGGGACCTCCACCTTCTACCTGCTGGCCGCTACCTCGGCGGCGGTGCTTGCGCTGGTGCTCTCGCGCACCGGCTCCATCCTGGGCGGAACCCCCTGGCAGGAAAGCTATCGGTGGATCCCGCAACTGAGCCTTGAGCTGACCTTCCGCATGGATACCCTCTCCTGGGTTATGAGCCTGCTGGTACTGGGCGTCGGTTCGCTGGTGCTCTTCTACTGCGCCAGCTACTTCAAGCACTCCACCGGTGATAACGGCCAGTTCGCGGCCTATCTCTTTGGGTTTGCCGGTGCCATGTTCGGGCTGATCACTGCCGATGACTTCGTCGTCATGTTCATCTTCTGGGAAATCACCACCATTCTTTCCTACCTGCTCATTGGCTACTCCCGGCATCGCCTGTCGGCCCGCCGTTCAGCCCTCCAAGCGCTGACCGTTACCACCGCAGGTGGCCTGGCCATGTTGGTGGGTATTGTGATGCTGGGCTACAGCCTGGGCACCTACAGCCTGAGTGAGCTGGTAGAACGAGGCCCTGCTGTTCTGGCCGCCGCGCAAGAGGGGAAGGGCCCACTTAGCCTGGGCATGCTCTCAACCGCCCTGGTGCTGATTCTGTGCGGTGCCCTGTCCAAGTCCGCCATTTTCCCACTCCACTTCTGGCTCCCCGGGGCTATGGCCGCACCCACCCCGGTCTCTGCCTATCTGCACGCCGCCGCTATGGTCAAGGCCGGTATCTATATCCTGCTCCGCCTAGCCCCCGGCTATGGTGAAGTTGCCCTCTGGCAGAACACCCTCATCATCTTTGGTGCATTCACCATGGTTTTTGGTGGCTGGAGCGCCCTCAAACAGACCGACCTCAAACTCATTCTGGCCTACGGTACGGTCTCCCAGCTGGGCTTCCTGGCCCTGGTGATTTCGGGAGGGACCCCCGATGCGCTCTACGCGGCTGTTGCGCTCATGGTTGCCCACTCCCTCTTCAAGGCCAGCCTCTTTCTCTCCGTGGGTATTATTGACCACCAGTCCGGCACCCGCGATATTCATAAGCTTTCCGGTATCTACCGGCACGCGCCCAAGCTGGCTGTCCTGGCCACACTCTCCGCCGCTTCTATGGCGGGCCTACCGCCCCTGGCCGGTTTTGTGGCAAAAGAAGCCGTCCTAGAAACCTACCTGGGCCCCACCGTGGGCTGGCAGCACGGCCTAACCCTGATCGCCATTTGTGTCGGGTCTATCCTGACCTTCGCGTATTCAGCCCGCTTTGTCTGGGGTGCTTTCGCCGTCAAGCCCTACGCCTACATGCACCGTGAGGGTGTCAAATACTGCCAGCTACCGCACCAGGCCGGTGCCGAGGCCACCCCGGCAGATACCCCCGTCAGCCCGCGCGCTCTGGAAGGCAACCGCCGGGGAGTTAAGCTCAGCCCCGACACCGCCTTCCACCCGGTCCCCTATACTTTCCTTTGTGCACCGTTGATACTGACCCTGCTCAGCCTGCTCTACGGCTTCTACCCGGAACCGGTGCACCTCTTCATTACACCTATCCTCACCGCCTTCCCCGCAGAGGCTGAGCCGCTGAGCCTGCACCTGGCCCTCTGGCACGGCATCACCCCGGGGCTCCTGACTTCGCTGGCCATTATGGCAATCGGTACCCTACTCTTTATCTTCCGCAAGCAGATTGAAGAGCTCCAGAGCGCCCTGCCCACAACACCGAATGCCTCGATTGTCTACCGCGATCTCATGGACTCCCTGGACAGGCTAGCGGTCTGGGTCACCGGTGTCACCCAGCGCGGCTCCCTGGGTTTCTACCTGGGTATTATCCTGATTACCGCCGTGGTTGTTCCCTTCACGGCTCTCTACATCAACGAAACCCCACCGCTGGCCAACGTGCGAGTCTCCGAATCCCCGGCCCAGTGGTCCATTGTGATTGTGATGATTGTGGCCGCCCTGGTTGTGGTCTTTGTCCGCAAACGCTTCCTAGCTATCATGATGGTTTCGGTGACCGGCTATGGCATGGCAATTCTCTTTGCCTTACGGAGCGCACCCGATCTAGCCACCACCCAGCTTTTGGTGGAGACCATCGTCCTGGTTGCTTTCGTGTTGGCCATGCGCGTGCTACCCCGCAAAATCCCCCTGATCCGCACCAAGGGCGGGGCAGACGGGGCCCACAAAACCCTGCGCATCATCATTGCCTTGGGCTTTGCCGGTCTCATGATGGCCCTGGCCATGTTCACGCTCTCATCTCGCTCGCTTTCACCTATCTCCGTGGAGATGCCACAGCTGGCCTACCAGATCGGCCACGGCTACAACGTGGTCAATGTGATCCTGGTTGATATGCGCGGCTGGGATACCTTCGGGGAAATATCCGTGCTGGCCCTGGCCGCTACCGGTGTTGCATCCTTGCTCTTTATCGGCGGGCGGGCAGACTCTGCCAGCACCCGCCGACCGGACACCCAGACCATGAAAAAGATCGAGAAATCCTTTGCTCAGCGCACCCAGATTACGGTGCAACAGCGAGTCGCTGGCCAGTTCTCCTCGGTAGAGCGTGACCCCTTCATCGTGGCCGGGCGCACCCTGCCGCCCGAGTTCCGTTCCATCCTGCTGGAGGTCATGACCCGCCTGCTCTTCCACACCCTGATCATGGTTTCTCTCTACATGCTGTTTGCCGGGCACAACCTGCCCGGTGGTGGCTTTGCCGGTGGCCTGGTCGTTGGCCTGGCTTTGGCCGTGCGCTACCTAGCCGGTGGGGGAGCAGAGCTTCGTGCCGCCTCACCGCTCTCTGCGGGTGCTTTCCTGGGCTCAGGTCTGGGTATTGCAGCCCTCTACGCCCTGGCTCCCGTATTCTGGGGTGACCCGGTGTTCTCCAGTTATGCCCTGGACTTCTGGCTACCGGTCTTTGGCCAGGTCCACTTTGTCACCGCCACCATCTTCGATGTCGGGGTCTACCTGCTGGTGATCGGACTGGTTCTAGATATCCTGCGAAGCCTGGGTGAACGCATCGACCTGAAGCTCATGAACGAACGCCGCAGAAAAGAAAAACAAGCCCGCGCCAAAGCAGGAAAGGCCTAAGAAATGGTCATTGATTTCAGCCTTATCCTGGTCATGGGCGTGCTCTACGCTGTGGGGGTCTACCTCATTCTGGACCGATCCCTGACCCGCGTCCTACTCGGTCTGATGCTCATGACCAACGCGACAAACATCCTGATTCTGCATGCGGGGGGACCGGCGGGTCTGGCACCTTTCTATAAGGCAGATGCCGCCGCAGGTGACTATTCAGATCCGCTTCCGCAGGCCCTGATTCTAACGGCAGTCGTGATTTCCTGCGCAGTCACTGCCCTGGTCCTGGGCATCATCTACCGTAGCTGGTTGCTCTCACGCGCCGATGAAATTACCGATGATATCGAAGATATCCGCGTTGCTATCAAAGACAGCTTCGACAAAGAAGAGGACGCCGCCGCAGAGGTCGATAGTTCCGAGTTCGACGGTGACGAAGAGACCCGTGAGAAAAAATTCACTGAAGCTGAAGAGAAGAATAAACTGATCCACACCGGCTCCTACTCAGCCACACCCAAGAAGGCGGACTAGCTCATGCAGATAGCCCAGCTTGCTCCTCTTTGTGTCATCATTCTGTTCCTGGCGGCAGCCATCACCTTTATCTCTCGCAAGGCGCGCCTTCAGCGTGTCATTGCCTTTACTGCGGTAGCTTCTACCCTTGCTTTTGAGAGCCTGCTCCTGGCTTCGGCTTGGTCTGGCCCGCCTCAGACCGTGCATCTAGCGGGCTGGGAGGCACCCTTTGGTATCACCATGGTGGTGGATCAGCTGTCGTCGCTCATGCTGGTGGTGTCTTCGATTATCTCACTGGCGGTGCTGGTTTTTGCTACTGGCCAGCACCTGCAAGATGAAGACGATGAGGTGCCCATCTCTGTCTTCTACCCCACCTACCTGCTTCTGTTGGCGGGCGTATCTAACGCCTTCTTGGCGGGTGACCTGTTCAACCTCTACGTGGGTTTTGAGATCCTGCTCATGGCCTCCTACGTGCTAATCACCATGAACGCTAATACCCCGCGTATCCGGGCCGGTGTGACCTATGTGGTGGTTTCGGTTGTCTCATCCATGCTCTTTCTGACCGCTATCGGCTTTGTCTACGCGTCGGTTGGCACCATCAATATGGCTGATCTTTCCCTCAAATTGGGTACCCTGCCCGAGGGCACCCAGATGCAACTCCACCTGATGCTCCTGATTGCTTTCGGTATTAAGGCGGCGGTGTTCCCGCTTTCCCTCTGGCTCCCGGACTCCTACCCGACGGCACCGGCCCCGGTGACGGCGGTGTTTGCGGGCTTGCTGACCAAGGTGGGTGTGTACGCGATTATCCGTACCGAGACCTTACTCTTCCCTGAGGGACGGCTCGATACCCTGCTGGGGGTTGTAGCGGCCCTGACTCTGGTGGTGGGTATCTTGGGTGCCCTGGCTCAGGATGACATCAAGCGTCTGCTGTCTTTCATCTTGATTAGCCATATCGGCTATATGATCTGGGGGATTTCGCTGGGTAATGAACTGGGTCTGACCACAGTGGTCTTCTACATCGCTCACCATATTGTGATTCAGACTGGCCTCTTTATGGTGGTTGGCTTGGTGGAACGCCGCGGCGGGTCCACCAATACCCGCCGTCTGGGTGGCCTTGTTAAGACAGCGCCTTTCCTGGCCCTGCTCTACTTCATTCCCGCCATTAACCTGGGTGGCATCCCGCCTTTCTCGGGCTTTATCGGCAAGGTGGGCTTCCTGGAGGCTTCTGTAGAAAATGGTGGATTTCTGGCCTACGCTAACGCCGGAATCGGTGTTTGGGTCTCCCTGCTGACTCTGCTGTCTCTGGCCCGCGTGTGGAACAAGGCCTTCTGGCGGCCCGCTAGGGAAGCAGAAGATCCCACCCCTGAGCTGGTCATGGCCGAGCACTCCGAGGACCCGGCTCACTACCAAGCCAAGCCTATTCCCGCAACCATGATGCTTCCGACCGTCAGCCTGGTAGTGGTGGGCGTACTGATTACCGTGTTTTCGGGTCCCCTGTTTCAGCTCGCTGATAAGGCCTCGGATAACCTCTTTACCCCCGATATGTATATCACCTCGGTCTTTGGGCCGGATGCCCCCACCCGCTCCGATTACCTGCAGCAGCAAATCGTTGATCACAGATCCCAGGAGGTGAACCAGTGAAGAAGTCTTCCCTGAGCCTGGCGGGCCTGGTTCACGCCCTTCCGCCGTTTGCCTGGCTGGTCTTTGTCTGGTGTGCCCTCTGGCAGGATTTCTCGCTCCGCTTTGTGGCTTTTGGTGCGCTCCTGGCATTTCTGGTCATGGCCGTCTTTAAGCTCCCCACTCTTTACCTGTCCAACCGGCTCAATATCTTCTACGCTTCTCAGTTTGTGGTGCTCCTGTTCTGGAATATCGCCAAGGCGAGTGTGGAGGTCATGTGGCTGGCCGCTATCTTCCGCCCACCCCTGTCTAACTCGGTGGTTGCGGTACCTTTGCGCACCCGCTCTGACCTTCTGCTGACGGCTGTTTCTCATACCATGTCGCTGATACCGGGCTCGGTGGTTGTTGAAGTGGATCGTCCCCATTCGGTGCTTTACTTCCATGTTTTAAATATTTCTACCCCCGCTGAAATTGAGCGCTTCACCAGGAGTGTCGCCTATTTTGAGGCGCTCATTATCAAGGCATCTGGCAGTAAAGAAGAGTACGAGGCCCTCAAAGCTGAAGAAGCGGCTATGACCGTAGCCCGTGAGGAGGAAGGATGAGCTGGGTTTTCTGGGCTACAGGCCTGATGCTGACGCTGGCCACTTGGGGCACCGTCTACAGGATCTGGAAAGGGCCTGCACTCCTGGACCGTGTACTCGCCAGCGATGTGCTTCTTTCCATTTTGACTGCGGCTTTGTGCCTGCTCATGATTCTGACCGATAGCCAGTTCTACATGATTCTGCTGGTTACTATCGCCATGATTGGTTTTGTGGGTTCGGTGACGGTCGCCCGGTTTGCCGATAACTCTAAGGCTGATGAACCCGCACCGGCATCTAAGGTTATTGCTCCTGGCCGTTTGAAGGCCCGCCGCCAGCGTCTTGCGGGTTCAAAGAAGAGCCGCTCGGCAACTAAGAACAGCGAAGTTAAGTCAGAGGAGGGCCGCAAATGAGTTTCGATACGGTTTTTGATGTGCTCACCGCCGTCTGCATGATTGCCGGTGCCCTCATGTCCTTGGGGGCGGCAATCGGTCTGGTGCGCTTCCCGGACCTGCTCACGCGCTTGCACGCGGGTACTAAGCCTCAGGTTTTTGGCATGATTCTGATGCTCCTGGCGGTGGGATTTCATTTCCGCTCCTGGGCCCTGCTCCCGGTCCTGCTGGTGATTTTGCTCCTGCAGATGCTGACCATCCCCATTTCCGGGCATATGATGGGCCGCTCGGGCTACCGTAACAAGCACTTCCATAAGGACGACCTGCGTCACGATGACCTGCGTGCTCTAGTCGATAGGTCCGAACCCTAACCTTGCCCCATGAGACAGGCCAGCCCGGTAGGAACATTGAAGGGCCTAACGGGCCAGTATGCCTCTTGAGTACACGGAATAAAGAGGGGGCTAGGAGTTAGCGGATTCCCGCCATTTTATGGACAATCCACCGATTCATACCACCCAGGGCTACTCCTAGGGCGATGGTTATAAGCCCTAGTGTAGTGAAATAGGCTACTTCGGTTTCTATAGAGTAGAAGCGCCCAAGCCAGCCGGCTAGCACCGTGCCAAGTGCCGAAGAGGTGAAGTAGAGGGCCATCATGGCTACTCGGTGGTTTTGGGGTGCCAGCTTGGTTGCTAGCGAGATACCTACAGGAGAGATTGCTAGTTCACCCAGGGTGCAGATGAAGAGAATCAAGACAATCCACAGGAAGCTAACCTCAGTGTTCCCAGCCTGGGGGATAAAGAGCAAGAAGGCGACCCCGGTCAGAATAAGAGCTAGGGAGAACTTGAGGGGGGTGGTGGGTTGGCGCTCGCCCATCCTGGTCCACAAGGCTGTGAAAACGGCACCGAAAATGATGATGAAGATCGGGTTGATGGAGTTCATGAATTCCGGTGTGAGCTGTAGACCCATGATGTTCCAGTTGATACGGGACTCGGAGTAGATAGCAAGCACGGTGAACTGTTGCTGGAAGAGCGCCCAGAAAGCCACGCTTCCAAAGAACATGGGGATAAAGGAGATCACCCGTGAGTGTTCTTCTGCAGTGGTGAGTTTGGAGGTCAGCAGAGTGTAGAAAAGTGCGAGAGCGCAGACCGCGATAAGGCTCATGACCCAGGTATCCAGGTTGTCGGGGGTGATCAGGCCGGTGAAGACCAAGGCTAGAATTGCGGCAATAATGACAACTGCGGCTACGCTGTAGGCCTTCTTTTCGGAAGGGCTTAGGGGCGCAGAGATCTGGTGGACGCTCTCTGGCAGGTTCTTTCGGGTTAGAGCGTATTGGATTAGGCCGATAGCCATGCCAGCCGCCGCTAGGCCGAAGGCCAGGTGGAAGCCGTAGGTTTCACGGGTAAGGCCGGTCAGTGCTGGGCCGAAGAGGGCACCCAGGTTAATACCGATGTAGAAGATAGTGAAACCCCCATCACGACGGGGGTCTTCGTGCTGGTAGAGAGAACCTACTAGTACGGAGGCATTGGCTTTGAGCCCGCCAGAGCCGATAGCGACCATGATGAGGCCGGTGATAACACCACTTGCACCTGGTAGAAGGGCTAGCGCCAGGTGGCCGCCCATGATGAGGGTAGCTGAGGAAAATAGGGTGCGTTCGGGCCCTAGGATCCTATCCCCAAAGACGCTGCCAACGATGGTCATCAGGTAGACCATGCCACCGTAGGCCCCCATGACACCTGCAGCTGAGGTATCGCTGAGCAGGGCAAGTCCGCCGCGTTCAGTTTCCCAGTAGAGGTAGTAGAGCATGAGCACCTGCATCCCGTAGAAGGAAAAACGTTCCCACATTTCTACGGAGAAGAGGTTAGCTAGCATTCGGGGGTGGCCGAAGAAGGTTTTTCCGCTGGAGGGGGCCGGGTGTTCTCGTTTTGTCTTGTGTGCAGTTTCGGAGAGCGAAGACATGTATGTTTCTCCTGGTTGCTGGGGTTGATGCCTCATAAGTGCGGGCATTGCTTGCTTTACTGTGTGAGTTTACATCCTCTCCGCCAAAGGCCTTAGGCTAGGTCAAGGAGCAGTGACGGGATCCATAGGTAGCTGGTGTAAAGGGTAAGGCTCCTGCACCATGCTTTAGCCCCCTTGCTTTAGCCCTGATAGAAGCTGAGAGTAACAGAAAATAGCTGGTTTCCAAGGAGGAATGTAGCAGCATGGAATTTGAGATACAACCCAAATCGGTGAATGAGTTGGCTGAGCAGCTGGTTGCTACTGGCGTGCAAACCAACAAGTATGCCCAGGTTCTGTTGGAATCTAATTACTATGACCCAGCTGTATCTGGACGGTTCACAGTGGAACTTGTGAACTTATCTGATTTAGGGTTTGATGAGCCAGCAACGCTACAACATGTTTATGAGCGTGCTCAGGCCACAGGCTACTGCCTCTGTCCACTTGAACTTGCCCCGTATGCGCGTATGCAGTGGTTAGAGCAGGCCCAGAGCAAGACTTCGATACTGAGCGGTACCCACTCTATGCCAGATAGTGCCGTCAACGTTGCTACCCCGGTACTTTCAGAAGATAACACATTCCCTAAGGGCTTTTACTTGCGCGTAGTGGACGGCGTTCCTTGGTTACGGGGCTACCGATGTGATGATACCTATCTCTTCCCCTTGGAAAGCTGCTTCATGTTTGTCCTACCGCCAGAAAACTAGCCAGGGGAAGGGCCCCTTACCCCGCACGGAGTAAGAGGCCCTTGAGGTGCGAGCGGGGGTTAGGCGATGACGCTATCGACCAGCGCCTTGGCTTCGTTCTGTACCTGGGTCAGGTGATCAGGGCCGATAAAGGATTCTGCATATATCTTGTAGACGTCCTCGGTCCCTGAGGGGCGAGCTGCGAACCAGGCGTTCTCGGTGGTCACTTTCAGACCGCCAATGGAGGCACCGTTGCCCGGTGCCTGGGTGAGCTTAGCGGTAATGGCCTCGCCTGCCAGCTGGGAGGCGGTCACATCGGCGGGGGAGAGCTTGCTCAGCTTAGCTTTCTGTTCACGGGTTGCAAGGGCGTCTATGCGGGCATAGGCGGGCTCACCAAAAGCGTCAGTTAGCTCTGCGTAGCGCTGCGACGGGGTCTTACCGGTCACAGCAGTCATTTCGGAAGCCAGCAGAGCCAGAATGATACCGTCCTTATCTGTAGTCCACACCTGCCCCTGACGGTTCAGGAAGGAAGCGCCAGCTGACTCTTCGCCACCGAAGCCTAAGGTCCCAGCGCTCAGGCCGTCAACAAAGAATTTGAAGCCAACGGGCACCTCAACCAGCTTGCGACCCAGCGACTGGGCAACCCGGTCAATCATGGAAGAAGACACCAGGGTCTTACCGACCCCTGCGGCGGACGACCAGCCGGTGCGGTTGCTGTAGAGGTAGTCGATGGCAGTTGCCAGGTAATGGTTGGGGTTCATCAGGCCCGCGTCGGGGGTGACGATACCGTGGCGGTCAGAGTCGGCATCGTTACCGGTGGCGATGTCGTACTTATCTCGGTTGGCAATCAGCGAGGCCATGGCATTGGGTGAAGAGCAATCCATACGGATTTTCTCGTCCCAGTCCAGGGTCATGAAAGCCCACTGGGGGTCAACAACCGGGTTAACAACTTCGAGGTTGAGCTTGTACTGCTCAGCGATACGCTGCCAGTAGGCCACTGAAGCTGAGCCCATGGGGTCAGCGCCAATAGTGAGGCTGGACCCGGCGATAGCATCGAGGTCAATAACGGTACCTAGCTCGTTGACGTAAGCGCCCAGGTAGTCGTAGGTACCACTGGTCTCAGCGGCCTTGGCCTGTTCTAGGGAGATACGCTTGACCCCCTTGTTGCCTCCTTCAAGGAGCTGGTTAGCGCGGTCGGCAATCCAGCCGGTGGCGTGAGAATCAGCAGGACCGCCGTGAGGGGGGTTGTACTTGAAGCCACCGTCTGCGGGTGGGTTGTGGCTGGGGGTAATAACGATGCCGTCAGCCTGGGCTCTGTTGCTGGGATTAGCGTTGTGGACAATGATGGCACGTGACAGTGCGGGGGTGGGGACGTAGCCAGCTGCGGCATCAAGTAGGACGGTGACACCGTTGGCGGCGAGAACCTCAAGGGCAGTGTCTTGAGCCGGGCCGGAGAGCGCGTGGGTGTCTTTGCCCATAAAGAGCGGGCCGCTAATACCCTGGGCGGTGCGGTACTCAGCGATAGCCTGCGAGATAGCGGCAATGTGAGCATCGTTGAAGGATGCTTTCAGGGAGCTGCCTCGGTGCCCCGATGTTCCAAAAGCTACCCGTTGGGTGGGGTCCTTCAGATCGGGGGTTAGGTCATAGTAGGCGCCGATGAGCGCATCGAGGTTAACAAGGTCTTCTGGGGTGGCAAGAGTGCCTGCGCGAGTGGACATACTTCTAAGAGTAGCCCGCAGGTCTTGGCAAAAGGCACAGATTAGGCCGTGACTGGCGTAAATGTAGGTGTGTTACAGGATTAACTTGCCTAGTCAGAGTGAACCCGCTAGCGGGATTGGGTACCCAGGAGTCCCGCTGCCCGGCGCTTGTTGGGCTTGTGGCTAGGCCTTGCCCGGGCATAAGCTGAGACTGAACGTGAAACCTATGAAAGGGTAAACCTGTGAACGAAGATATCCCCCAGGTAACAGTGGATCAGATTCCGGATGGCGCAAAGATTTTGGATGTGCGCGAGGATTACGAGTGGGTAGAGGGCCATATTGAGGGCGCTCAGCATATTCCCCTGGGTGAGGTTCCCGAGCGTTACGGTGACGTTCCGCTCGATGAGGATGTGTACGTTATTTGCCGTGCCGGAGGCCGTTCCTTGAGGGCCGTGGCCTACCTGAACCAGTACGGTTTCGATGCCATTAACGTTATTGGCGGTATGGGTGCCTGGCAGGACGCTGAACTCCCTATGGTTTCTGAGAACGGGCAGGAGCCGCAGGTCCGCTAGCTTGTGGGTCTCTGGTGCCCTAAAGGGAGTTAGACTATCCGGGTGAACTTTCCGAACCACCCCCGCTATGTGCCCGGTGCTAGCATCCAGGTTAGGCCGCTGGGCTTTGCCGTAGACTGTGCCCGGGCCTACCGGCTGATCTCGGCAGGTTCCCGCTATTCCTTCTGGCTGGATTCTGCCCGCCCAGAATCTCCCATGTCGCGCTACTCCTACCTGGGGGTGGTGCCGGCGGAGGGGCGGGTTCTTATCAGTGACGATGCCCGTGAGCCCGTCTACCGTGAGCTCAACGGGTCAGGCCAAGAGGTAGGGCGTGTACCCGGTAGCTTGGACCGGGGACTCAGCACCTATCTGGCGCAGGGGCCTGCCGTGAACGGTGCCCCCGGCCAGCTGGACGAAGCTCTATTGGGTGGCTACGTTGGCTACTTTGGCTACGAATACCGGGCACGCACCGAGCCAGGCTCACCGGTGACCCATAGCTCACCCACCCCAGACGGGGCCTGGCTTCAAGCTGTGCGCTACATGCTTTATGACCATCAGGGCGGGCAGAGCTGGCTGGTAGGGGACACAGCTTGGCTTGATGCTATCGAGGCAGCTCTTTGCGACTATGCCGGGGAAGAATCAACTGCTCCACCCACCGCAGGCGCCGATGCCCAGCCTATGAGCGGCCTGGTATTCTCCCCACCCACCCGCACCGACTACACCGCCGATGTTCGCACCTGCCAGCAAGAAATCGCAGACGGCAAGAGCTACGAGATCTGTCTGACCGCCCAAACCCAGGCCAGCACCGTCACCCCGGTTTCCCCAGAGCAGGCCATAGCAACCTACCTGCTTCAGCGCCAACATAACCCCGCCCCCTACGCGGCCTTTATACACTGCGACAGCTTCTATATTCTGAGCTCGTCACCCGAACGGTTCCTGACCATCAGCCCAGCGGGGCAGGTGGAGACTAAACCCATTAAAGGCACCATTGAACGCACAGATGACCCCCTAGAGGATGCCCGCCGCGCCTACTGGCTAGCGCACGACCCCAAAACCAGGGCTGAGAACCTCATGATCGTTGACCTGCTGCGCAACGACCTCTCCCGCATCAGCTACCCGGAGTCGGTGCGGGTCCCCGTCCTCATGGGGGTTGAAAGCTACCAGACCGTACACCAGCTCGTCTCCACGGTTCAAGCGCAGATGCGCCCGCAGGTAGGCAGGGTAGAAGCCGCCCTGGCCTGCTTCCCCGGTGGCTCTATGACCGGGGCACCCAAACCGTCCACCATGGATATCATTGACCGGTTAGAGGGGCGCGCTCGCGGTATCTATTCGGGGGCTCTAGGCTTCTTTTCTGCGACGGGTGCCGTCAATCTGTCCATCGTGATTAGGGCCCTGGTGATTTCGTCCTCCGGGCAGGTCAGTCTGAGCGCGGGTGGTGCTATTGTGGCTGATTCAGACCCGGATGCTGAGTACGAAGAGATGCTGACCAAGCTGGCGGCGGCCCTGCCGCCGCAGCTGGGCAGGCTGGGCTAAAGAAGCCCGCTCGCGTAAGCCTGTGAGGTGTTAGCGGGCCTTGCGGGCAAGATAAAGACCCGCCGCAATCAGGGGGATCTGGAGGGGCAGGCGGCGCAGTCGCTTAGCGTCGGAATCCAGTAGGCCGGGAATATCAATCTTGTGGGTGTACTGGTAGATGTTCGCCGGGTAGACCGCAGTGAAGAGGGCGGCGGCCCCTAGTCCAGTGATGCGACGTGCCCCCGGTGCGGCCAGCAGACCCAGCCCCACACCGAGCTCGGCAACCCCAGAAGCGTAGACTACCTGCTTTGCGCTCCCCGGAACCCAGGGCGGAACGATGGAGGCAAAGCTGGGTACCTTATCGCGCTTAAAATGAAGGGCCCCCATGGTGGTCAGGCCCGCGCCCAGGGTGTAGCGGGTTATCTTTTGGCCGGTGGTTTCGCTGGTATCGTGTGCAAAAAGGTTCATGGTTTTTATAGTAGGCCAGCGGTGGGCCTGCGCCTCCCGGTGGAGTCTCCGTTTATTTTATTCTTCTTTTGTAGAGAGCCTTGTATTGCTTTAACTGAGTCCATGCCTTAGGTTAGTTACATAACTAACTAACCAATGAACCAACTAGCGTGGTTTGGTGCATACAGAGAAAGGGGGTGCCCATGCTCACCGGTGATAAACCCATCTTCCAACAAATTGCGGACCACATTAGCGGTCAGATCCTCGCGGGAACCTACCCCGAAGAATCACAGGTCCCATCGACCAACGAATTTGCGGCCTTCTACCGCATCAACCCGGCAACAGCCGGTAAGGGCGTCAACCTCCTGGTAGACCAAGGGGTGCTCTACAAGAAGAGAGGTATCGGCATGTTTGTGGCTCAAGGAGCACAAGACATTCTGCGCTCTGCTCGGCGCAAAGAATTTATCGCAGGCTATATCACCCCTCTGGTCGAAGAAGCCAGGGTGCTGGGGCTCAGCAGTGACGAGGTACTCGCTGCCCTGCAAGCTGGCCTGAGTGAGGCCGCTAGCAAGACAGGGGAGAACGCATGAACACCATCGCCCGCACACAGAACCTCAGCAAAACCTTCCGGGGCACCAAGGCCCTGGACGGTATTAACCTGGAGATCGAAGAAGGCCTCATCTACGGCCTAGCAGGTAGGAATGGTGCCGGTAAAACAACCCTGCTGACGGCACTGACCGGCCAGACCCTGCCCGATAAGGGCTCACAGATAGAGCTCTTTGGGCAGAGCCTTAATGCCACCACTATCGCTAGAACCCACCTGCAAAGAACCAACCAGAGCTACCCTGATGACCTGCGGGTTTTCCAGGTGCTCAAGATGGGCCGGCTGGCTCACCCCAACTGGGATCAGTCCCTGGCGCTATCGCTACTGCTTGATTTTGAGATTCCGTTCAAGGCCCGTGCCCGCAGGCTCTCGGACGGGCAAAAATCAGCCCTGGGTATCGCGGTTGCCCTTGCCAGCCGCGCAGACCTGACCCTGATGGACGAGCCCTACACCGGCCTTGACCCGGTAGCACGCGCCCTCTTCTACGATCGCCTGCTCGAAGACTTTAGCGCCCACCCGCGCACCTTTATTATTTCCACCCACCTGCTCGACGAAATCTCACCCCTGCTTAACCGCGTCATCTTGATTGACCGGGGTGAACTGGTCTTTACCGGTGACGCTGAGGACGCCACCTACACCGCCCACGAGGTTGCGGGGAACCAGGACGCTGTTTCTGTTTACCTTGCCAAGACCTCCCTGGAGGGCTTTGTGGTGCGCGACCGCGCAATCGGCTCTATGCGGAGTCTTGTAGTGGCTGCCGCTCTCACAGCAGAGAACGAGGAACTTGCGGGCAAGCTGGGCGTTGGTGTCCAGCCGGTCTCACTCCAGGACACCGTTGCCGCCCATAGCCGGAAAAATACTGACCAGATTACACAAGGAGAGCTCTCATGACCGCAACAAACCCAGTTTGGGCTGAGGAAACAGGGCTCCACGCCCCCGGAGCTGAGAAGAAAAGGCGGGCACGCTCCGCCCGAATTCAGGGGAGCTGGACTGTCTTCCACATGCTACGCAACCAGAAAACAATGGCAACCCTACTTCCGCTACTACTGCCCATCGGGATTGCCGCGCTGATTATGCTCCTTGTTAGCATCAACAGTCTGCTCACCGGAATGTCGTTTGGTGCCCACGGTGGCTTTATCAACGCAAATTCTTTGCACACCACTATCGTCCCCGTGGTGCTAGGAGTCTCTTCCCTTCTGGGTTTTTATTCTCATGCACAGCTCGTCCTCAACATGGGACGAACCCGGTGGAGCTACCTGGGCGGTTTTACCCTGCTCTCCTTCTACAGGGCTACTCTTGCAACCCTTGTCTACGCACTAACATCTGTTATCGAGCTCGTGACACACGGTTACGGTAAGGGCTGGCAGGTCTTTAACCCAGAGCTGGACCCCTGGCCCTTCGCCTTCTGGCAGAGCTACTCAACCCCGGGGCGTTTCTACGCTCTGGGCAGCTACCTGGCAACCTGGTTGGCGGTGCTGATTGCGGTTCAGGTCGCTGGAATCGCTGTGGCAGCCCTCTACCTGCGGTGGGGCAAGGTCACAGGCTCCGTGGCGTTGGTTCTTGCCGTCCTGGGGGCGCTAGCCATTAGCCGTTCCCTGTTTGGCGAACATCAGTGGGATATGGGAATCAGCGTCCTCTGGGAGCAGTTCGATAACGACTACAGTGACTTCAGCATCTGGGATGTAGCCAAAGAGAGTGGCGGATTCTCAGACGAACATATTGGTAATATCATTGTCCCAGCGCTCGGCTTGATAGCCTACCACTACGGGTCACTCTTGGGAGCTGCCGCGGTGTCTTATCTGGTCGCAACTATGACCTGGGCCAGAACTTCCCTGCGCTAGACCCTCTTTGCCCGTCCCGGCCTTCCTGATCCGGGGCGGTGCTTTATAGAGTGGCCGGGGCTGAATAATTTTTCACCTGCCGGGATTCTCCCACCCAAAAACAAGCCCCGCCCACCCCATCTACTAGACTAAAACCCATGACTACCCTCTCCGAAAATCTCCCCATCGAAGCCGCCCGCGAACGCCTCCGCCAGCTCATCAGCGAATTGGCTGTAGTTCGCGGAAAAGTAACCCTAGCCTCCGGCAAAGAAGCTAACTATTACGTTGACCTGCGCCGCATTACCCTGCACCACGAAGCCTCCCGCCTAGTCGGCCAGGTCATGCTCGACCTTCTTGATAAGGCCGGTATTGAATTTGAGGCAGCAGGTGGCCTGACCATGGGTGCTGACCCGGTGGGCCACGCTATTATGCGCACCGCAGGTGATCAGGGCCGCGCTATCGACACCTTTGTTGTTCGTAAAGCCCAGAAGTCCTACGGTATGGGTCGCCAGGTTGAAGGCCCCAGCGTGGTAGGTCGCCGCGTGGTCGCTGTGGAGGACACCTCCACCACCGGTGGGTCAGCCCTTACTGCCGTTGAAGCCCTCCGTAATGCGGGGGCCGAAGTTGTCGCTGTCGCCGTTATCGTTGACCGAGCCACCGGCGCCAAGGAGCATATCGAAGAAGTCGCGGGTGTGCCCTGCCTCTACGCCTACTCCAAGAGCGACTTGGGTCTGGACTAAACCTTTAAAGGCAGATAAAAGCAGACAAAGATGCGCTGGACGCGCCCCGCCGACACCCTTAAACGCCAGCCCCCCGAGCCAGTCGGCTTCTGGCGCGTCCACCGCCTTCCCACTGGTAACCCCTAAACGCCAGCCCCGAGCCAGGGTTGCGCGGATACAATTTTGCCCTTTTCCTATAGGCTCTACCCCGAACGCCTAGCCCTGGAGTTGTAGTAAACACATATGAACGAGAAGAACACTGAAGCAGAGGCCCCCGCCAAGGTTGCTGAGCCCAGTAGTGAGGTTAGCGAACCCGAACGAGAGGTTGGCGTCGGCCCCTGGGAGGGTCCCTGGCCCGAAGGGGACCACTGGGACCCCGAACTATTGCGCGAGGGTGACCGCCGTAACGTGGTAGATAAGTATCGCTACTGGCGCATGGAAGCAATCATTGCACACCTCGACCAGCACCGGCATGAATTCCACGTAGCTATCGAGAACTGGCAACACGACCTGAACATCGGAACCGTGGTCCGCACCGCTAATGCTTTTCTCGCACGGGAGGTCCACATTATTGGTAGGCGTCGCTGGAACCGCCGCGGTGCCATGGTGACCGACCGCTACCAGCATGTGCGCCATCACCCCACCATCGAAGACTTTCTGGCCTGGGCAGACTCCCAGGGTGTTGCTGTTATTGGGATTGATATTTTCCCTGATTCCCAACAGCTTGAAACCTACGACCTGCCCAAGAAATGCGTGCTGGTCTTTGGGCAGGAAGGCCCTGGGCTATCGCCCCAGATTCATGAGGCGGCGGTTGCTACCCTCTCCATTGAGCAGTTTGGCTCAACCCGTTCCATGAACGCGGCTTCTGCGGCGGCGGTTGCTATGCACGCCTGGATCCGCAGGCACGTCTTCGGGCAGAAAGTCTCCTAGCGGTTTTAGGTCATTAGATGCATACCCTCTAAGTGATGAGCGACTCAGAAATCCGTTCCAGGTAAAGAGCACCGGCCGGAGTCACCGTAAAATCTTTGCGTCTGGCTCCCGTACCGGGCACACTCACCGGTGTGATGGTCAGTAGGCTCAGTGAAGCTAAGCGCTTGAGGGTGCGGTAGAGGCCGCGCCCGGTGATGCTCCAACCCGTTTCAGCCTCAAAAACCTTATGAATTTCCTGGGCCGGGATAGGCCCCCTCTGGCTGATAATCCTTAGAAGCACCAGAGTTGTGGCTGACTTCTTGTAGACCTCAATCCAGGAGCCTGCCAGCTCTTCAACCCATTCCCGTTCAGCTGAGCCTAGCTTTTTCTCTGTGCTCATGAGACTACTTTTCTAACTCCCAGGACGCTGGTTTCCTCAAACCCGCGGCTACCGATGACGGCGAACATATGAATGAGTAGGCCCAGGCCCCAGAGCACCGGCACAGCAACGGCTGGTCCGCCCCAGGTAGCCAGCAGGATACTGCGATCCCAGGTACCAAAAACCGCATCGACCGTAAAATGTACTAGATTGCCACAGGTTAGGAGGGTGTAGGTAAAAGCGTTAATGATGACTCCTCCGAAGCGGAGGCGGTCTAGGCCCTTGCCGAAGGTGATGGCATGGGCGAGCATGAGCAGAAGGACTGCTATGGTTCCCAAGGCAACAATCAGCATGGTGGCCCAGGGGTAGGCGGCGGCCAGGGTATGGGTGGCAACTACCAGTGTTGTGGTAGCTAGGCAGTAGGGCATCATCGTTTTGAGAGCGGTATCTGGGCTTTTACGAGTGCGAATCAGCTTGCTCAAGGAAAAAGGGGAAGTGGACATGTGCGCCGTCCTTAGCTTGTAGTGTACCTATGGTTCATAGAATGACTGTACCATAGGTACACTAAAGATGTGCTAGGGGTCGGGTCAGCAGAAACATAATTCATCACTCCCGGGCAGACCCTGACCTACTAGCAGTTAAGGGGCAAATTCAGAAGCCCATCCAGCGGCACCCTTCCCCGAAACCGTTTGACTTAGTTGCTATGGGCAAAAAGGTACCGCAGGCTACCCTGGGCTACCATCTGGCCCTCAGCACCTTGCTCAAGAATGGCAGGTTTAGAGAATAGGGGCGCATGATATTTTTCAAGATCTTGGGTGCTGATATGAGGAAGACCAACCATATCTCCCCTAAAAACTCCCAGGTGGGCTAGCGCAAGCATACGCCAAGGTAGCGGCGGGGCTGGGTTCGTCCAAGCAGCCACCAGGTTAAAAATCTTTTCCCTGCCAGCCCTCTTAATTGTTTGAGAGGGGTGAAAGTCCAGCCAGCAGTCCTTTGAAAGAGCCAAGACCCCAAAATAGTCTGCCGCATATTCCGGGGCCAAAGCCGCCCCGTAACGATCCGCGGTATAGGTCTCTGTCCAATTCAACAGGTTCTTCAAGAACGGGATGGATTGGCTGACCGTAGTTGAAAACTCGTACCAGAGCGCCTGATGGTTAGCCGAAAGGTTACCGACTTCCCGGGCCAAGGCAAAATGGAGCGCACCCAGGGTACCATCTGGGCGAGGGGCATTGAGGAGGTCTGAATGAATGAGGATAACCGATTCGCCTCCCGCTTGCAGAGAATGAGACAGCCCCTCAAGACCCGGAACCACAACCACCAGAGGAGTCCGCTCTAAACCGGCATCGTGAGCTAGCCCCTCAAGGGTACTTAACACCTGGGGAAATTGCTGGCTATCAACTAGGCAGCCCTTGGTTTTTGATTGCGCGGACTTGAGCAGGCGAATAAATCCCAGGGCAAAAGGAAAAACAAGTGCCAGCACTACGAACTGATAAATCTCATCCAGGGCCTTTGTATCAAGAGCGCTGCTCATCTCTGGGAAGAAGAGGAAAACTCCAGCAATCGCTAAGGCCATACAAACAGTTAGAGACGTGAGAAAGACAGATAAAGTGAAGGCCAGCTTGTGCCAGCGATACCTTAAAGAGCGTTTTTCTAATCTACTCAGAGGATAATTCAAGGCCTTTGATTCCTATTGTCGTTTATTTCTACCCCCCCAGAAGGCTTCTGCTGAGAGGTTAGCGTGCGTTCCACCGGTCCGGGAGTCAGTAGCGAGCTCAGATACAACCAGAAGGGGGCTGATAAGGAAAGGTTGCCAGTCATGGAGGAGATGACATGCCCCGCGTCCACTTCACAAAGGCAGATATCGGGTAGATTGATAATCTGCACTCTCGTAGCTGGCTACCAGCAGTCTGCAAGGGTCGCTTCCCTGAACACACAAAGACGTGAGGTCTCAGCATGAACAAACCCCATATTACGGGTGATCACCTACAGAAATACAGTGCCACCCCCACCCAGTCCATCGATCAGATCCACCGATCCCGAGGCTCCCAGGCACCAGAGGTCGAAGCCAAGGAACGCACTAAGCGCTTGCTGGGACTTCTGGGTGGTCTGCTTCTTGCCCTCGTAATCTATTTCGCGATGCCAGCGGACCTATCCCACCCTGCCCGTCTCACCGCTGCCATGGCTGTACTCATGGGTATCTGGTGGATGACAGAAGCACTACCTATCCCCGCCACCGCACTCTTACCTTTAGTCGTTTTCCCTGTCCTGAACCCAGAGGTGAAAATTAATGAGGTAGGAGCTAGCTACGGCAACAGCATCATCTTCCTTTTCATGGGTGGCTTTCTGCTGGCGCTTGCCATGCAACGCTGGAACCTTCACCGCCGTATTGCCCTGCTCACTCTTAAATCTATGGGCACCAAATCGTCAACCATGGTAGCCGGTTTTATGATCGCCACCGGTTTTCTGTCCATGTGGGTTTCCAATACCGCTACCGCTGTCATGATGATCCCCATCGGAGTTTCAGTGCTCATGCTGATAGCCCAGGCAAGCGGGTCAACCCAGATACAGATTGAGGAGGGTGCTGCCGCAGAGAGCCAGCAGGTCAAGCAGGCTGTCATCAACTCCAATTTTGGGACCGCTCTGATGTTGGGGATAGCGTATGCGGCCTCTATTGGGTCCCTGGGAACTCTCATCGGAACCCCTCCTAATACCCTTCTAGCCGGTTATATGGCAGATACCCACGGTATCCAGATTGGCTTTGGTCAGTGGATGCTGGTGGGCGTTCCCCTGTCCATAGTTACCCTTTTTTGCTGCTGGTTCCTGCTAACTAAAGTATTTTTTAAACCAGAAATCAGCGAAATCCCCGGAGGCAAGAAACTTATTGCCCAGGAATACGCCAAGCTAGGCCCCATGGGGTCCGGCGAACTGCGTGTGCTCATTATCTTTATCGCCGCAGCTCTGGCCTGGATTTTTGTTCCCCTCATCTGGTCTAAACCAGCTCCTATCACAGATGCAGGTATCGCGGTGCTGGTGGGCCTTATCCTCTTTGCCCTCCCTGCCGGTGGGACAGCTCAGAAAGGTGTACGCCTGATTGATTGGGAGACAGCCACTAAACTTCCCTGGGGCGTTCTCTTGCTCTTTGGCGGGGGGCTAGCCCTTTCATCCCAGTTCACCGGATCGGGCCTCACTGATTGGATTGGCAAACTGGTAGGAGGTATGGGCGCAGTTCCTCTGGTGTTCCTTGTCTTGATGGTAACCGCCGGTGTTATTTTCCTGACCGAGCTGACGTCCAATACCGCAACGGCAGCTACCTTCCTGCCTGTTGCCGGTGGTATTGCGATGGGTATGGGCCAGGCGCCTATGGTTCTAGCTATTCCTGTTGCCTTGGCGGCAACCTGCGCTTTTATGCTGCCTGTTGCAACCCCGCCCAACGCCATCGCCTACGGGTCTGGTTATGTGACCATTGGGCAGATGGTCAAGGGCGGTCTTTGGCTGAACATTTTCTGTATTGTGGCCATCACCGCAGTGACCATGACTTTAGCTGTCTGGGTCTTTGGCTTATAGGTTGAGCCCGAGGCTAGAGCCCTCTAGCTGCCTGCCCTGAATTCGGAGGTCCGGTAGCTGGAGGGTTCCCTGCTTTTGTGATCTTGCCTGGCAGTTGGTGGCCTGGCAGGCAAACCCATAAAAAACAACATTATTTTCCACTTATCGCCGATTAGAGGGGGAAGGTGCCTGGTATTTACACCAAAACACATTGTTTTGAGTGGGTTTATGCCCGAAATTAATGTGGGAAAGCTCCCCATTGCACCGCTACCCTTGGTAAACTGGGAACCAGGCAGGCGCCCACCTCTGCACCTTAGACGGGTCGGGGGAGCGGGCACCAACTCACAGCAGGCCGCCAACCGGGTGGCCCAACCCAACATATGAGGAGTCAGCATGCCTATTGCAACCCCCGAAGTCTACGCAGAAATGCTCGAAAACGCCCGCTCTAAGGGCTTTGCCTACCCCGCCGTTAACGTAACCTCATCACAGACCCTCAACGCAGCCATCGCCGGTTTCGCTGAGGCAGGCTCAGACGGCATCATCCAGGCTTCTACCGGTGGCGCAGCCTACTGGTCGGGCTCCACCAAGAAGAACATGGTTGCTGGCTCACTTGCTTTTGCCGCGTACGCACGCGAAGTTGCTAAGCAGTACGACGTCAACATTGCTCTGCACACCGACCACTGCCCCAAGGACAAGCTGGACGGCTTCGTCCTGCCCCTGCTCGAAGAGTCAGAGAAGGCCGTAGCTCGCGGTGAAGCCCCCATCTTCAACTCACACATGTGGGACGGCTCCGCTATCTCCCTGGAAGAGAACCTGGAAATCGCTCAGCAACTGATCGCTCGCACCGCTAAAACCGGTCAGGTTCTGGAAGTTGAAATCGGCGCTGTGGGCGGCGAGGAAGACGGCGTTGAGGGCGCTATCGACGATTCCCTCTACACCACTGTTGAGGACGCCATCAAGACCGTTGAGGCCATCGGCCTGGGTGAAAAGGGCACCTACATGGCAGCTCTGACCTTCGGTAACGTCCACGGCGTCTACAAGCCCGGTAACGTCCACCTACGCCCCGAACTGCTCAAGGAAATCCAGACCGAGGTCGGCGCTAAGTACGGCAAGGGCGAAAAGCCCTTCTTCCTGGTCTTCCACGGCGGCTCAGGTTCCACCGAGCAGGAGATTGCAGATGCAGTTTCCTACGGTGTTATCAAGATGAACATCGACACCGACACCCAGTATGCCTACACCCGTCCTGTAGCCGATCATATGTTCCGCAACTACGATGGTGTGCTCAAGGTAGATGGCGAAGTGGGCAACAAGAAGACCTACGATCCCCGCGTATGGGGTGCTGCAGCTGAGGCTGGTATGACCGCTCGTGTGGTTGAAGCCGCTCAGCAGCTCGGCTCTGTTGGCACCTCCCTTAAGTAGTCTCTGCTGGTAGAGACTCGCTTACCGAGGTGAGCTAAGGCGCCGGCCGCCCCTGTAGAGGGGCGGCCGGCGCCTTTATCTGTTCGGTTTCTTTCTGGTAAAAACCGCTGCTTTTACGTTTTAGCTGTATGCCCCGGCGACCCTTAAACGTAAAAAGCGGTGTTTTTACGTTTAAGAGTTAGCTAAGGTAGGTGCTAAAACGTAAAAAGATCGGTTTTTAAGAGGTAGGAGGTAAACCGGATGAAGAAGTATAAGTCCCTTAAATCTGTCTTCCACCAAGATGACCGTTCTACAGCAGAGCAGGAAGCTCAGCGCAGGCGAAGCAATGGGTTCGAGACCAACTTTGAGATGAACGGGAACAAACTGTTCTACACTGTGACCCCTCAGCTCTTACTCTTGCAAGAGCAAGTCTTGCTGAATGAACGCACTTTAGAAGTACTTGCGGCGGATATCCCCCTAGCTGCCCGGCGTAGCTATCTTTATGAGCTTATTACCCAGGAGATTACTGCAAGCCATGAGATTGAGGGGGTTCGCTCTACCCGGCACGAGATTCAGCAGGCTCTTGAAGCGGAGCCTGGTGAGAATAGGAAATTCCGGGAAACTGCTAGGCTCTATCTGGAACTTTCAGACGGCCAGGTCAAAGCTCCTACAACTTTAGATGAGATTCGGGAGGTTTATGACCGCCTATTTGGTGCTGAGATTGCAACAGAAGACAGGCCTGACGGGGACCTGTTTAGGCTAAATCCGGTATATGTCTATGACGGTGCAGATAAAGGTATTCATGCCGGGTCTGCCACCGAAGAGGACATAAGTAAACAGCTCTCCAAGCCATGCTGGATCACCTTGCAGATGATGAAGCGCCTTCTCTCCTGTCGCGGGTGGTCTCGCACTTCATGTTTGAGGCTGTACACCCTTTCTACGACGGCAACGGCAGATTGGGTAGGTTCCTACTGAGCGTTCAGCTCCAGGAAGTTTTTTCTGCTTATACCGTGCTGACGCTCTCTTACCTCATCAACCAGAGGAGAGCCGAATACTATAAGGCCTTTACGGAGGTGGAAGAGCCCCTCAACATGGCTGACGCCACTTCTTTTGTCCAGACTATGCTCGGTTTTATCCGTGATGCCCAACAGAGGCTTATTGACGATTTTGTAGACAAAAAGTATCTCATGGAGGGCCTTAAATTTCATGTACACCATTTGTCGCAGTCTGCTGAGCTACCGCAGGATACCGTTTCTACGCTCTTTATTCTTGGCCAAGTTCACCTCTTTGGTGGTGAACGAGGGCTGGATTGGGATACTTTGAGCGAGGTAATAGGTAAGTCAAGGAGCACTACCCGAAAGTACATCACAGAGTTAGAGGAGCAGGGGCTTGCCCAGCGAGTTTCATCCCGGCCTCTACGTATTAGGCTGAGCGAGAAGGGTCTTGTGCTTCTGTTCCCGGAACAATGACCTTGTAATTCTAAGGTGCCGGCCGCCCCTGTATAGGGGCGGTAGCTTGCAGGCTGTTAAGCGTCGGCTTTCCCGGTGTGAACAGCCGGTTAAAGCGGGCTTGGGCAGAGTTCCTCTTCCCTGCGACTGTTAATCTGCCTCGCGCTAGCTGCTGCACTCTTAGGGCCTGCGAGTAGACTGTTGTGTAATTACAACTTTTCACAAAAGGAGCATCGCATGTCACTTGCCGGTAAGAACCTACTAGATGGCCCTGCCCCCACTTACCTGCCGGAGAACCCGGATCTGGATGCCCGCATCGCAGCTGGTGATACGCCGCAAGAGCTGGCCCAGGCCTTCCCTAAGTCCTCACTGGCATGGGCTCTACTGGCTGAGGAAGCGCTCGCGGCTGGCCGTACCGTGGAGGCTTACGCTTACGCCCGTGTAGGCTACCACCGCGGGCTTGATGCCCTCCGAGGTAATGGTTGGCGCGGCCACGGCCCCATCCCTGTGGCCCACCAACCTAACCGGGGCTTCCTTCTGGCGCTACTGCTGCTGGGGCAAACTGCCGCTGTGATAGGTGAGACCGATGAGGCTGAGCGTATTGATACTTTCCTCAAGGATTCAGACCCTCAGGCGGTGACTGTGCTCACAGGTCAGGGGTAGAGTCTGGTCTTGATGAGCACAGAGGCCCTTCATAGTGAGTTATAAAGGTGAGGTGGCTTGTGGGTGCCAAAGGAAAAGGCGTAGGCTGAAACCAGCATTTTTCAACGACGAAAATGAATGGAAGACACCTCTCATGCGCATTGGCGTACCCCGCGAAATCAAGCCCCAGGAACAGCGCGTTGGGCTGACCCCTGACGGCGTTCTTGCTCTCACCCAAGCAGGCCATCAGATCTTTATTGAGAAGGACGCTGGCCTGGGTGCTGGCTTCTCCAACGACGAGTACGAGCGGGTCGGCGCCCAGCTGGTCAGCCAGGACCAAGCCTGGTCACAGGCTGAACTCCTGGTCAAGGTCAAGGAACCTATCGAAGCCGAGTACAAGTATCTGCGTGAAGATCTGACCCTTTTCACCTACCTGCACCTGGCAGCAGACAAGCCCCTGACTGAGGCTCTGCTGACCGCTAAGACTCGCGGTATTGCCTACGAGACCGTTCGTAGCGGGCGTGCCCTGCCCTTGCTACTGCCCATGAGCGAAGTTGCTGGCCGCCTGGCCGCCCAGGCTGCCGCCCAGTACACTATGGGAACCGAAGGCGGGCAGGGTTTGCTCCTGGGCGGTGTGCCGGGTGTAGCGCCTGCACGGGTGGTTGTACTCGGTGGCGGTAACGTGGGTACCCAAGCCGCTAAGCTCTCGGTTGGCCTCGGTGCAGAGGTTACCATTCTGGAAGGCTACGGCCCTCGTGTCCGCGAGCTAGCTGACCTCTTCGGTTCAACAGCCCGCGTCTTGCACTCAACCCCCGCCAATATTGAGCGTGAAATTGCCGGTGCGGATGTCATTATCGGCTCTATTCTGGTACCTGGCGCTAAGGCCCCTAAGGTGGTTCGTCGTGAGCACCTTGAAACCCTCAAGCCTGGTGCCCTGCTCATTGATGTAGCTATCGATCAGGGCGGTTGCTTTGAGACGTCCCGCCCCACCACTTACGCTGATCCTATCTTTGAGGTCGAGGGTATCCGCCACTACTGCGTTGCTAATATGCCTGGCGCTGTGCCCCGTACCTCTACTATTGCGCTAACCGACGCTACTCTGCCTTACGTGCTGAAACTGGCGGAAGGTGTTGACGCTGCGCTGGCGCAGAACCCTGACCTGGCGCTTGGCCTGAACACCGATGCCGGCAGGATTAGTTGCCCTGCGGTCGCTGAAGCCTTCCCGGACCTGGCAGGCTAGACCTAGTTCTAGGGCCTGCCGATAGAAGCCCCTGCTATCTCGCTGTTTGAGCGAGGTAGCGGGGTTTTATGTGGTTTTAGTGGTTCCTGGGGCTTGGTGATTAACTAGTCTGTGCCTGGTGGGGGAGGACCGGCATGCGCTTACGGAAAATACGGTAGAGGGCAAAAGTCGCAACTGCTTGAGACAGGAAGATGCTGGCGATGAGTGTAGATGAATCATCGAGAGGCAGGAGTCTAGTAACTGCGTAACTGATGAAGATACTTCCCATAATTGCAAGCAGAACGATGCCCGCACTGTACCAGGCCAATCTACCCCTGGTAGGGGGATTCATGGTGCGAACCCCTAGTAAGCCAATGACAACCGACAGGGCCCCAATCCAGGTATTCTCCGAAAAGTCTAACCATACGAGAACGCTTAATCCCAGTGCGGCAAGAAGAGAGGGGCGTGGGGATGCTCCGAACATAATCCGGGTTTCGTGGGTGGGAGTTTCTGCCGTCATCACTTGTCCTCTCGTGCAAGGTGGTAGCCGGGGGTAAGGGCTTTGCTAGTCGCAGCTACCCGCTTTGGCATCTTTCCATCAGTATAGTGATGTGCGACATGTTGAGAAAGGTGGGGGTTGTTGCTTGGGGCCAAAGAAAAGGGCCGCAACCTGTTGGTTGCGGCCCTTTCCCCATACACACACATTTCTCATGAACCGCCCCTTGCGGGGCGACGCCTCAGAGGTTCACACACGTTCTCTGAAAAGGTGACTCATCGTCACGGCGAGATTATTAGTCTCTTGAAGGTTGCGGGGTTTTCTCTCCTCGTCCTTGTGTTTTAACTATGGCACCCTAACCTAGGTGGGGAGTACAGGAAGCCTGTGTGTAAGCTAGGAAAAGTTTTGGGATGAAGTATTTTGGGTGGTGGCGGCCACTGATTTAGGTGCCGGGGCAACCCCAGGCTTGTGGGTTCTGCTCGCAATCATCTGCGACAAGACCCGCTTTGACCCGCCATACGCGGACGAGCTGGGGGTCAGTGGAGCGTTCGACGGTCCCATCGATAACCTGCCAGGGTCCACCGTTGACGGAGTATTCACCGCGGTAGCTGGTGGTAATGGTGAACTGGTAGTCCCCGGGCTCTGTGTATTTGTGGGAGGTGTCTGTGGGCTGATCCCAGATATCTTCACCTAGCTGGTAGCCGGGGTAGTTGATTGGCCCTAGAGTTGTGCCGTCACCGTAATGGAAGGTGTATGAAACGGGGGTAGCTCGCAGGGAGACTTCTTGCCCGGCAATGGTGCGGGTAAATTCTTGGGGGTTAGGGTCAGCCCAGAAGTTGGTGTTGTAGTTTTTGAGGGTGTGCGGTGCTCGTTCTTGGTGAGCTTGTGCGGGGGCGACCGGGAAGGTGTTGAAATCTTCTACGCTCAGGATAACTTGTGTGGCACGTAGGACGGTTTGTCCGTCTACTTCTGTGGCTTCTAAACCTGCTGCTTCAAGGTCTTCTGGCGTGAGGGGGACACAACCTCTGAGTCCGCTAGGGGTGTTGTAGGGCGTATCTGCCCCATCGCCCCAATCGGGAGGAACCAATGCCATGATGCCAATTTGATCTCCCTCGGTCAAGCAATAACTCCCACTCTGAGGGCCACCATTTACTAGAAGCCGCGCACGTCTGTCATTCGGGTCCTTACGCTCCCGGAAGTGAAGGATCTGAACCGCTTCTACCGGCGTATCACCAGGTATCTCTTGATGTTTTGCTTGGGAGCCATTTTCCCCGGTACTTCCCACTTCACCGATTTTTAGGTGCTCCAAGGTGACTGAGACATCAAAGCTTCCTTCATTTGCTTTTCCGTTTGAATCTGCATGTGCGGGTAGCATCAATAGGAACAGTGGAGGAAATATAACACAGAGTGCTTTAAAAAACTTTTTCATAGCAGACCTAGCTCACAATATTGGCACTAATTACTTTCCATGAACTATCTTTAAATTTGAGTTTAAGTTCGACACCTTCATAGATAGCATTAGAATTGTCATTGTAGGTCGACTTACCATCGAGCCAAAATACAGAATCTTTTACCTCAAAATTTGCTCCTATCGAGTACTCACCATTGCCGTGGGATAGTAGAAGATCTTTGTTGTAGTGAATTGTTCTTCCCCCTCCTATTACCCACCCATCGGCTGTGTACATTTGGTTGAGCGCTGTATAAAAGTTCTGCTCTTGGGTAAAAGATTCATCTACGAGCTTGGTAATCTCTGTTACATCCCCGGTTTGCATAGCGTAGTTGCGCAAATCATTCCAGTAATTAATGAATAGCTCCATGCCTTCCGTTGTCTCAACATTCATACCTTCGGGTTTAACCGGTTTGGGGACGTTTTGGGCCGGACCGAACTCGTCTGCCGGGCGGTACTCACCGTCGGGGGCCTTGGATCCACCGGAGTAGTGCTCAGTTTCTTGAGCTGTTGCGCTAGCACTCACGCTACTGCTAGCACCGCTTGCACTACTGGCTGAGCTGCTATCTGAGGGCTCTGGGATTGAACCAGTCTTTTGTTCACCGCAACCTGTGAGGACCAGGAGGGCAAGAGCGGTCAAGGTCAGGGTTCGTTGTGCGGTGCGCATTGAGTCCTCCTGGGACATATTTGTGACTAGGGTGTATGTGTTCGTTTATAGTGCTGGACACCTGACTTGGCAAGGACCTGGGGCGATTAGACCGTTTTTGACAGCAGATTACGCCCAATGTAGCTGGTCTATCCACAGATCTGACATAAAAACTAGGGCCCCTAGCTGAGGGCTATAGCAGTAGCCGCGTAACGGCTCAGAGCATGGCTGAAGTATGCTGCATATATGAGTAATAAACAGGTTCTCCCCATCGGTCTGTACGAAACTCTTAAGACTCGTCGGATGCTCTCCCAAGCTCTCCCCATCGAGTCTGAATGGATCGAGTCAGAGATCCCTGTCGATGACTCTGAGCATGTTTCTTCGTTAGCGCGTTATCTTGCACAACAAGTTGTTGCGAAACTTGAACAAACCGAGGCCCACGAGCGCATTATGCTCATCAACTCTCTCCTTAACCATTTGGAAGAAGAGCAGGCTGAATCTGACGAAGTCCTAACGCTAGAGAGCCAGAAAAAAGTGGGTTCTCTAGTTCAGCTCACCGAACTCAAACCCCTGCACCAAGAAAAGCCTCTAAGCCGTCCCAATACTCCGCTGAGCAATGTTGCACTGTTGACGAACAACCCGAAAGAGCCTCAGCTAGGCGACGAACTTAAGAGAGAGCTAGAGAGCGCCGATCGTGTTGATCTGCTGTGTTCCTTCCTCAAATTAACTGGTGTTAACGTTCTTGCACCGCAACTTAACATCCTAAAAAAGCGGGGTATCCCCTTCCGCGTCATTACTACAACCTACATGGGAGCTAGTGACCGTAAAGCCGTCGATAAGCTGGTGAAAGAATACGGGGCACAGGTCAAGATTAGCTACGAGAAAAATTCAACTCGATTACATGCGAAAGCCTGGCTCTTTCACCGTAATACGGGCTTCTCAACAGGATATGTAGGCAGTTCAAATCTTTCACATGCTGCACTCACCGATGGCCTTGAATGGAACGTCAGAATATCCAATATTGTTACCCCCGGCATTCTCCGGCAATTCAATGCGGCTTTTGAAAGCTATTGGGAATCCCACCAGTTTGAAAGCTACACAGGGTCAGATGAAGACCGCAAAAAGCTTGATAAGTCGCTAGAACAAGCAAAAATAGGTACAGGCGCATCAGCGCGGCCGAACCTTGGGATTAACTTTTCATACGTTGATGTTCACCCCTACCCGCATCAAGCCATTATGCTTGATGAGCTTCAAGCGGAGAGGCAAAAAGGCCACCACCGGAACCTTGCCGTAGCTGCTACAGGTACAGGTAAAACGATCTTCTCAGCTCTTGACTAGAAGAGGTTGTGCGAAGACGCTGGCCGCCGCCTGCGCCTTCTTTTTATCGCTCACCAGTCTGAGATTCTGAACCAGTCACAGAGTGCTTTTGCCACGGTCATGCGTGATGCTAACTTTGGTGAGCAATACTTCGGAGGTATGGTCCCCGAATATAATGACCAGGTCTTTGCAACGATTCAGACCCTTGCAGGCACTGGTAGCGAACGATTTAAACCAGACCACTTTGACGTAGTTATCGTTGATGAATTCCACCACGCCTCGGCCCCTACCTATCAAAAAATTCTTAATTATTTCCAGCCTCAAGAGCTATTAGGTCTTACTGCCACCCCTGAACGAACAGATGGCAAGAACGTTGCTGCTGAATACTTTGATGGGCGCCTTGCTACCCAGCTTCGTCTTTGGGACGCACTTGAAGCCGACCTGCTGGTTCCTTTTCACTACTACGGCATTAACGACGCAACAGACCTTAGTAGCCTCACCTTTGAGCGAGGAAGTTATCGGGACAGTGAATTGTCACGGTATTACCTCGAGAATAAGCGGCGGGTAAGCCTTATCCTGCAGCAGATTGATGAAAAAATTGCTAACCCTGGAAGTATGCGAGCCATTGGCTTTTGCGTAGATAGAGAACATGCTCGGTATATGGCCGAGGAGTTTAATAAAGCCCACTTACCGGCTACGTATCTCCTTGGCAATGATAGCGCAGACCGGCGCCGCGAGGTTATCGCGCAGCTTAAAGACCCTGAACATGAGCTGACTACAGTTTTCACAGTGAACCTGTTCAACGAAGGTGTAGATATTCCTGAAGTGGACACGCTGTTGATGCTTCGCCCTACTCAGTCACCGACTCTTTTTCAACAGCAACTTGGCCGTGGTCTACGCAGGTCCCCCGATAAGGCAGTCTTGGTTGTACTTGATTTCGTGGGTAACCAAGCCAAAGGGTTTAGGTTTGACCTTAAGATGCGTTCCCTAACTCGTACTGGTGTAGTTACACCCGGCGAGGTCGAAAACCCACATCTTCCACCGGGCTGCAGCATCCAGCTCGATAAGAAAACTCAAGAACAGGTGCTAAAAAGCATCAAAGATGCTCTTAACCCCAAAATCGAAGTTCTGGCCGATAACCTCAAGGTATTTGTTGAAGAACAGAAGAAAAAGAACTTTGAAGTTATCGTCACGGATCTGTTGGAACCCTACCTCGAACAGTACGGTCTTGAACTTGCTCATATCTATGGGCGGAAGACAAAGAACGGTAAAGGTTTAACATTTACCTTCCTGTTGGACCAGGCAGGGCAAATTCCCAGAATCCCAGAACTTTATGAAAAGGGATCAGTCGTTGAGCATCTTTCCAATCGGATTAAGTCCTTGGCTAATGTTAATGACGAAGAGCGAGCCTCTGTTTATCAACGGCTTTTGACAACTGATGTGTTGGAAAAGGACCTTAGCCTACGGGAGAAACGTTTTGCCTGGATGCTCCTTTTTTCCTTCTGGCCTAATGGAAAGATAGGAAAGGAAGAAAAGAAATTTACCCTAGACCAAGGGCTGGGTGAGCTCCGCCAGCACCCTTATTTCATTCAGGAGCTCCTACAGATCTGGGCCTACCGTCTGGGGACGGATAGGCATGCACCCCAAAAATCACTGACTATTTCACAAGATATTCCGCTGAGCACACACGCCTATTACTCACGTGAAGAGATTTTTGCTGCAATAGGCCTTCACGAGAACGAAAAGAGGTCCGTTCCCGCGGGCGCAGTGCAGGGTGTCTACGAGTCACAGGCAACGAATACCATCGCTTTGTTGGTCAACCTCAGTAAGTCTGAGAAACATTTCACTCCCGAAACCATGTACAAAGATTATGCGGTGACTGAAAGAGAATTCGCATGGGACTCCCAGAATTCAACTGACCCAGAGAGTCGCCTCGGGCAGATTTACCAGCATCACGGTGAGCTGGGGCGGGCGCCCTTACTTTTTATACGCTATACCAAAGAAGACGGGATTGGCACTGCTCCCTATATATTCGCAGGTCCGGTGACCTACCTGTCCCATAGCGGTTCAAAGCCGATGCATATTAAGTGGGAGCTTGAGCGTCCTATACCGGCAGACCTTTTTGCCCTGGCTCGGTCTACAGCATAACTGGGGCCCGTCATTTGCGGGTGGGCAGGTCTTTTATGGGTGTTGCAGGCGCTATGAGCAAAACATGCCCCGGTATTGGCTGTTTCCCAGGTGACTCCTCAGTAAAAACGGAGGCCCTAGCCCTTGCCCACTAGACTAGGGTTCATGCGTTATACCTTTTTGGGTCCGGTGGGTACCTTTACTGAAGCTGCTTTGTTGACCGTTCCGGGTGCCCGGGAGGCTGAGCGTATCCCTGTGTCTTCTGTACCGGCGGCGCTAGATGCCTTACGTTCGGGGCGGGCGGATGCGGCTATGGTGCCCATCGAGAATTCGGTAGAGGGCGGGGTGACTGCCACCCTGGATGCTATCGCCGCCCTGGATGGGTCTTTCCGCATCGTCCGGGAGGTGCTGGTCCCTATTACTTTTGTGCTGGTGGCTGGCCCCGGCACAACCCTGGCTGACGTTCAGACCATCTCAACGCACACTCATGCCTGGGCTCAGGTGCGCAACTGGGTTGCCCAGAATAAGCCGGAAGCGGGCTACCTGCCGGGTTCATCAACAGCGGGCGCGGCCCTTGGGCTACTCCAGCAGAACTGCGGCTACGATGCGGCAATTTGTTCGCCAGCCCTTGCTGAGGCTCACCCGGAGTTGAAGGTGCTGGCCCACAATATTGGGGATAACAAAAGGGCTGTGACCCGCTTCGTCCTGGTGGCCCGTGACGCTGTGACTCCGGAACCTACCGGGGCAGATAAGACAACCCTGGTGATACCGCTCCCGCAGGATCGGCCCGGTGCCCTGCTGGACCTGCTGGAGCAGTTCTCTACCCGGGGGATTAACCTTTCGCGGATTGAGTCGCGGCCCACGGGCGAGTTCTTGGGCGCCTATTTCTTCTCTATTGATATTGACGGGCACCTCTACGATGCGCGGGTACGCGATGCCCTGCGCGGCCTGCACCGGGTAGCACCGGGCGTGCTATTTTTGGGCTCTTACCCCCGTGCGGATCAGCGGGTTGCCAGGGTTGACCCTGTGCACGATGAAAGCTCTTTCGACGCGGCTCGTAGCTGGGTAGAATCCCTCTTCCCCGGGGGCCGCCCGGACTCCCTCAAACACCATATTTAGAGGCCCAGAACCTGCCGCCACCAGCGTTTTTGCTGGGCGGCTAGTTCTTGGCGGGCATCGAGCAAGTCGGTGAGTGAGCGGATCTGCAGGTCCTCGGGGTAGACCTTGATGTTCACGGCTGCGGGGAGCACTTTGGCATTGAGGCTGGTGGTTTCCCCCAGCACATCCCCGTCCACCTCAACGGGTAGGGGCGCCTGCGGGAAGTCTACCTGGGCCTCGGTGCCCACAAAGTGTTCCACTACGGGGAAGATGGCTTGGCGGGGGTGCACGATGAACTGCCCGGCCATGCGAATCCAGCTCAGGAGCGTTCGGGGTGTGAGCACTATGACTTCCAGCTGTCCGTCTGAGACTTCAGCTGAGGAGGCAAGATTAAGTCCGCCCTGAATTTTACCGGTATTGGCAATAAGGACTGAACGTATTTTGCGGCGGATGGGTTCCGCTCCGTCAACGGTAATGATGGCCGGGCGACGGCGGGTGAACATGTGTCTGATGCTGGCTTCTACATAGGCGAGCCAACCAATTTTAGCTTTGAGGTCTTCACTGGTATCCGTCATGATTTGGGCATCGAACCCCGCTCCACCCATGATAATGAAGTCAACCGGGTCAAGCTGATCCGTGTTGCCAAAGCTCATACGAATCATGTCTACGGCCAAGTTTTCCCCATGCAAGGCAAGGTTAATGCAGGCCCGCAGGTCTGTGATGTCTAACTTGAGGTTGCGGGCTAGCAGGTTGCCGGTGCCCAGAGGAACTACACCCAGAGGAACGCCTGTTCCTGCAAGGGCGGTAGCCACCGCGCGTACCGTACCGTCACCACCAACCGCTAGAACAAGCTCGGCACCCTCTTCTAAGGCTTGTTTGGCCATGCCGTGGCCGGGGTCTTCTTCCTGAGTCTCGTAGAAGCGGGCACCAGGCCAGTCTGCCTGCTCGAGGGCTGCGGTAATAAGTTTCTTGACCGAGTCAGAACGCTCCTTGACGGGGTTATAGATAACTGCGACCTGCTGGGGTGGCCCCGGCTCAATCATACGGTGCAGGGGTCGGTAGACCGGTAGCACATCGGGCCTTTTGTGCTGGATATGTCGAACAGCAAGAGCGAGACCGCTGGCGGTCAGGGCCGAGGAAATGGCAAGGGCTGTTAGTGTTGCGGAACGGGATAGCATAGAACTAAGCATACTGAAAATATGGCAGGTCAGGTGTCGCCTCTGCCACCCCTGGCTTACAAGAGGGGCAAAGCTTGGCGGATATCGGTTCTATCAGGTGACCCCCGCCAGCAAAAGGAAGGGTAACTACGGTAGATTTAGAGGCATGATTGACATTAACCTCCTGCGTGAAAACCCCGATGCCTTCCGCGCTTCTCAGCGTGCCCGAGGTGCCGACGAAACCCTCATCGACCAGATCCTTGAAGCGGATACCGCCCGCCGCCAGGCCATCGTAGAGTTCGAAAACCTGCGAGCTGAGCAGAACGTCTTCTCTAAGAAGATTGGTAAGGCTGCCAAGGAAGAAAAGCAGGCCCTGCTCGCAGAAGTTAAGGAGCTTTCGCAGAAGGTCTCCCAGGCTAAGGCGGCTTCGGAGGCCGCTCAGGCCCACCAGGACGCGCTGCTTTCGAGCATGGGGAACCTGATTATTGATGGTATCCCTGCCGGTGGCGAGGACGATTACGTGGTCATCAAGCAGGTGGGGGAGCCGCGCGACTTTAGCGCCGACGGTTTTGAGCCCCGCGACCATCTTGAAATCGGCGAGCTGGTGGATGGCATCGATATGGTTCGCGGTGCCAAGGTATCTGGAGCCCGCTTCTACTTCTTGAAGGGTCACGTTGCCCGCCTTGAGCAGGCCCTGCTGTGGATGGCTCTGGACCAGGCAACCGCTGCCGGGTTTACCATGCTGACCACCCCCACCCTGGTGCGCCCCGAAACCATGAACGGCACCGGCTTCAATGTTGAGCACGACGATGAGATTTACCGTCTTGAACGCGATGATCTCTACCTGGTGGGTACCTCCGAGGTCGCTATTGCGGGCTTCCATGCTGATGAGATTATAGATTTCTCTAAGGGGCCCAAGAAGTACCTGGGCTGGTCGTCTTGCTACCGCCGTGAGGCCGGTTCAGCGGGTAAGGACACCCGGGGTATTATCCGAGTGCATCAGTTCAACAAGGCAGAAATGTTTGTCTACTGCCCCCTTGAGCAGGCGGAGGATATGCACGCGCAGATGCTGGCCTGGGAAGAGGAAATGCTAGCCAAGTGCGAGCTGTCCTACCGGGTGATTGATACCGCCGCAGGGGATCTGGGTTCGTCTGCTGCCCGTAAGTTTGACTGTGAAGCCTGGGTCCCCACCCAGGGTGCTTTCCGGGAACTGACTTCTACCTCTAACTGCACCACCTATCAGGCCCGCCGCCTGAACGTGCGTGAGCGTATGCCCGATACCGTGGACGCCCAGGGCAAGGTCAAGAAGGGTGGGACCCGTCCTGTGGCTACCCTCAACGGTACCTTGGCTACTACCCGCTGGCTGGTCGCCATCCTAGAAACCCACCAGCAGGCTGATGGCTCTGTGCGCATCCCCGAGGCCCTACGCCCCTATATGGGCGGTCTTGAGTTAATACCTGTCAAGTAGGTTTTTGCGTGAAATGTTTTTAGGGCGCCCCCTCCTGTGGAGGGGGCGCCCTGTTGTGTGATGTCCGGGGTGCGGGCGTGTCACCGTTGAAAAGTTCGTCTAGACGAACTTATGCTGTTAGCGGTGAAAGATAAGGCCGGTACAAGCTATGAACAAAGCAGTTCAGCAGCGGAAACCGCCCCAACCCGCCCTCAAGACAAGAAAGACACTGATGACTTCCACAATTCACGCAGATAAGGCCAAGAGCAGTAGCAGAAGCTGGGGCAGGAGCCTGTTCGCTATGGCCGCAGCTCTCCTCCTGATCTGCCTATCAGCCTGCTCCGCAAAACCAGGGGAGGCCAGCTCGGAAAAGCCCTACGTCCTAGCAACCTTCACTGTTATTGCGGATATTGCCCAGAACATCGGGGGTGAGTACGTTCAGGTGGAATCGCTCACTAAGGCTGGCGCTGAAATTCACGGTTATGACCCAACCCCTTCAGATGTGCGTAAAGCTTCAGAAGCCGATCTGATCATTGCTAACGGTCTTCACCTAGAGTCCTGGTTGGATAAATTCCTGCAAGATTCCAAGGCACCGGCCGCTATCTTGACTGAAGGTATCGAGCCAATCAGCATCACCGAGGATGCCGGCGCTGGCTACCCTAACCCTCATGCCTGGATGAGCCCGGTAGCTGCTCAGGTTTATGTGGATAACATCGTCAAGGCCCTGAGTGAGGTCGCCCCTGAACACGCCGATGACTTTGAAAACAACGCTAAGGCTTACAAGGGGCAACTGGAGGAGGTTCACCAGGAACTGGTGGATTCCCTGTCCCAGCTCCCCAGCAATCAGCGCATGCTGGTTACCTGTGAAGGTGCTTTCTCCTACCTGGCAGCCGATGCCGGTTTAACAGAAGCCTACCTCTGGGCAGTTAACTCTGACGGGCAGACTGGTGCTCAGCGTATTGCCCAGATAGTTGAGGAGGTCGCTACTAATAATGTGCCCGCTGTTTTCTGCGAATCAACTGTCTCCGCGCGCTCCATGGAGCAGGTCGCTGCTGAAAGCCATGCTAAATTCGGCGGAACACTCTATGTTGACTCTCTTTCTGAGGAAGGTGGGCCGGTGCCGACCTACCTGGACTTGATCCGTTATGATACCCAGCTCATCGCTGATGCCCTGGGCTCAAAGGACTAGGGCTAGTCATGGTAGAGAACACACAGGATATGTTAGAAATCTCCAATGTCACCGTGCACTACGGGCAGGTAGCTGCCCTGAGTGATGCTTCCTTGAGCCTGGCGGCTGGGCATATTTGTGGGCTGGTAGGCATGAACGGATCGGGTAAGTCCACGCTCTTTAAGTCCATTATGGGTCTGGTACCTGCATCAGGGTCAGTCCGTATTGCTGGGCTGAGCCCCCGCCAGGCCCGCCGCCAGGGCTTGGTCAGTTACGTACCCCAGAGCGAGGACATTGATTTTAGCTTCCCGCTATCGGTTCGGGATATCGTCAGCCAGGGGCGCTATGGGCGCTTGGGGCTGACCCGGCGGCTCAAAAAAGAGGATGTCCAGGCTGTTGACCAGGCTTTGGAGAGAGTCGGGCTTGAGCAGCTTTCCCACCGCCAGATTGGCAACCTTTCCGGCGGGCAGAAAAAACGAGCTTTTGTTGCTCGAGGCTTAGCCCAAGGGGCCCGGATCCTGCTCCTGGATGAGCCTTTTGCCGGTGTCGATAAAAAGAGTGAAGCTATGCTGATTAGTCTCTTCAAAGAACTCCGCGATTCGGGTGCCAGTATTCTTATTTCCACCCATGACCTAGCTAATTTAGCGGATTTAGCGGATAGCGCTGTCTTGTTGCGCAATAGGGTTATCTCACGAGGTAGCCCCCAAGAGGTGCTAGAACCATCGAACCTTATTCGGGCTTTTGGAGTAGACCCCCTTAATCAGGCAGGAGCAAATTAGCATGTACGAACTCATTATCGAGCCTCTGAGCTATGGTTTTATGCAACGGGGGCTACTCGTAACGGTGGTAGCCGCCACGGTCTGTGCCTTGCTGTCCTGCTGGCTAGTGCTGATGGGGCTTTCACTCATGGGTGATGGTATTTCGCATGCGGTTCTACCGGGTGTAGCGATATCCTACATTTTGGGTATCCCCTATGCCATTGGTGCGGTTCTGGCAGCTCTTACTGCTGTGGCTTTAATCGGATCCGTCTCATCTGGGGGGCGGGTTCGTAAAGATGCTGCTATAGGCATCGTCTTTACCACCATGTTTGCCCTCGGGCTGGTCCTACTATCTGCCTTCCCTTCTCAGGTTGATCTGCACTCAGTGCTCTTTGGCAATGTGCTGGGAGTGTCATGGCTAGATCTAGTGCAGGTAGTAGTGCTTGCTGCGCTGGTGATCTCGATTCTTATGATTAAGCGTAAGGATTTGATTCTCTACGCCTTTGACCCTGGTTACACTCACGCTATCGGGCTCAACCCGCGTGCCCTTTCAGCTATTTTGTTGGTGGCCCTGGCAGTGACTTCGGTACTGGCTCTTCAGATCGTGGGAGTTGTTTTGGTGGTGGCTCTACTGGTCATTCCAGGGTCTACTGCCCGCTTACTGACCGATAAATTCAATTCCATGTTCATTATCTCTATCGCGGTATCGGTAAGCGGGGCTCTACTGGGTTTCTTCTGCGGCTACCTATTTGATGTTTCCGTAGGAGGTACCGTAGTCCTAGCTCTAGGAACGATTTTTGGGATCACCTACCTGTTTGCCCCTAGGCACGGAATTCTGGCTCACTGGCGGGCTCGCAAAATGGCAACTGTAGCCTAGCTTGCTGGCAGAGACACGAAGATCGCCTCTGTCTCTGCTGGGCTGAGTCTGAGCGGGAGGCCCTGACCGTTATGAACGGTTAGCTGGCCTCCCGTGTTTGTCTCACGTAAGGTCAGAAGAGCACCAGGAATGACCCCTTGATAGGTGCAGGCCCTGAGAGTCTGAGCGTTAGCGTCGGAGACTCTCTCAACCTTAAGGGTTAAGGGCAGTTCTTGCCTATACTCCTGGGAACCTGCGTAGTGGCTCAGCGGAGCCATCGGTGGGTGGGTCATCTCCCCTGAAGCGGAGGGGATGGGGTCCCCGTGAGGGTCTCGGCTGGGGTACCCTAAAAATTGATCCAGGCGTTCGATGAGGGTATCTGAGACTGCGTGTTCCAGCACTTCTGCCTCATCGTGAACCTGATCCCAGCTGTAGCCCAGAGTCTCTACCAGAAAAGTTTCTATGAGGCGGTGCCTGCGAATCATAGAGAGAGCGTAGCGATGGCCTTCTTCGGTGAGCTCAATAGCGCCGTAGGGTTGGTGCTGGACCAGCCCGGCTTGGCGCAGGCGTTTGATGGCATCCGAGACAGACGATTGCCGCACTCCGGCTCGGGAGGCTATCACGGAGGTACTAGCCGGTTCTGAAGAATGTTCGGTAATGCTCCAGATAATTTTTAGGTAGTTTTGGGTGCTCTCAGAAAGGTCAGCTAAAGACATGTTCTCTAGTTTAAGGCCTCTGGCCCCCCATAAACCTTTAGGCCCTGCCTTGCTTCTATTTTCACCGGAGAGATTTTCTGTATAGTCTGGTCAGGGGTGGGCGGCTAAAGAGGCCATGAACCTTGCTGGCATAGCTAGTGGCTGGGGCCAGCTGATAGGGGGCCTACCCTGTGGCAAGGCGATGCACCCGGTGCAAGAACCTGACCTGAGAGACGGAGATAGAGTGATAGACAGCATTAAAGATATGAAAACCCTGCCCTTGCGGAAGTCTGACTGGCGGAAAGAGCCGGGGGTCCACTACCTGGTGGCCCTTGACGTGGATGGGACCTTGGTTAACCACGATGGGAAGATGAGTGAAGCCGTCAAAGAAGCGACCAGACAGGTAGCTGAGGCCGGGCACCATGTAGTGATCTCCACCGGCCGCTCCCTAGGCGCTACCCTGCCTATTGCTCAGCTCATAGGCCTTGATAGGGGTTATACCGTATGCTCCAATGGGGCTGTTACTGTGAGCATAGATCCAGGGGCAGAGGGGGGCTATCGGGTCGTTGACAAGGTCAGTTTTGATCCTTCCTCAGCCATTACAACCATCAAGGAGCGTCTGCCTCAGGCATCTTTGGCTTTGGAGGCACCCGACGGCACTGTTTATGCTACTGATAATTTTGAAGACTGGTCCTTTGGGGTTAAGACCACTAAAGTAAGCCGTACCCAGATGGCCGCTATGGACTCAGCGGTGCGCGTAGTTGTTTGTTCACCTGAGGACACTCCTGCCGATTTTAAGGAAGTCATTAGCAACCTGGGCCTCAGCGGGGTCAATTACGCTGTAGGTTGGAGCGCCTGGCTAGATATCTCTCCAGAAGATGTCTCTAAGGCAACAGCCCTCGAAGAGATCAGGCAAGGATTGGGCGTCAAGCCAGAGCACACCATCGCTATTGGCGACGGCCTCAACGACCGCGAAATGATTCAATGGGCTGCCCGTGGTGTGGCTATGGGTCAGGCCCTGCCCGAGGTCGCGGAGCTCGCTACAGATGTGACTTTATCGGTCTATGATGATGGCGTGGTGCCTATCATCCGGGAGCTACTCTAAGAGAGAAAATGCAGTGCTTTACCCGGAGCATACGGTGGAACCATGACGCTTAGAAGCAGATACGGGTTAATCGCTATCTGTCTGTTGGCTCTCGCTGTTGCCGGAGCGCGAATCGCTCTGCTGTCTTCTACACTGGTCTATGGGCCGGTTGACTACGGTGTTTACCGGGGTGTTGGGTCCTACCTGTTCGAGGGTGCCAACATCTATGCGGAGAACATCGTCGGTGAGTATGTACCCCAGGGTCTCCCCTTTGTTTACACCCCTTTTGCCGCTATCCTACTGACCCCGCTAAGCTGGCTTCCTGAGCCTCTGGGCTTAGGTGTGTGGACCTTCCTCAACGCACTAGCCCTCGGCTTTATCCTGGCAAGCTCACTGAGGTATGTCCGACCCAACCTGGCGATTAAGTCTTACCTGCTATGGTTTACCGTTCTTTTCACAGGTTCTTTGTTCTCCAATGTTGTTGCCCAGCACCTCATCTTCGGGCAGATCAACCTCATCTTGGTCGCTCTCTGCTTAGCTGACATGACTCGCCCTCCGTCGCGCTACCTACCGCGCGGGGTGCTTCTGGGCATAGCTGCCGGAATCAAGCTCACACCAGCCCTCTTTATTCTCTTTTTTGTGCTGACCGCCCGCTGGAAACCTGCCCTGGTCACATCGGCTACCGGCCTTGTAACCCTTGTGGTGAGCGCTGTTTTTCTTCCCGCTACCACCTTCAACTACTTCAGTTCGCGGCTGTTAGAGCTAGAAACAGTTGTTGATTTAGGCGAGAATTTTGCGACCTCTGGCAATAGCTCACTGCAGGGGATCAGCGAGCGGCTCTTCGAGACCCACTCTCTGTTCCTGCTTGCGCCCCTTCTGGTGGGACTCCTAATCGCAACCTTTTGGTTGGCAGATCGCTTCATCAAGACTGACGATTTCCTGGCAGCCACCGCTTTAATCGGTGTTGCCACCTGCCTACTCTCACCTGTTTCGTGGCTCCACCACTGGACGTGGGCTTTCATGGAGATAGCTGTTCTAGCTCGCCACAGAGGGGCAGGCAGAGTATGCGCTCTTGTCTGGGTCTTAGTATGCCTCAGCCACCTCACAGATCTCGGAGACTTGGCCTCAGTAGCAGGGTGGCCACCGGTTCTGGTAGAGCTGATGAGAGCATCAATGGTGATCTGTGCTCTTTCCGCTCTGGCTCTCCTTGTGGGTAAAACTGTCCAGAAGAAAAAGTCGGTTGACCTGACAAGCTAGGTCGTTCTAGCGTCTGGGCCGCTGGTGGGTTCCCTGCGGGGCACGGTTGAGTTCATCCATGAGCTCGGCAAGCAGTGCGCGGGAGGCCAACTCCTCATGCCAGTAGGCCCTGACCAGGGTCTTACTGACCGCCTGGGAACTGATACCGAGCGCTGCCGCTACTGCCTTCTGCTGGCCACGTACCCCGGGCACAATCAGGTCAAGAACACGCCACTCTGCTTCGGTGCGGGCCGCTGCCACCCGGTAGAGCAGACGCAGGAGGCCGGTTACCCGGTCGGCGCGGACGGCGGAATCACCGGCGGCGTGCAGACAAATACCGCGCGGTGGTGCACCGGTCTGTGCCTGCTCAACGGCTGACCGCGACAGGCTCAAAGCGGGCCCCGAACACTCCGGGGTACTTACCGCCCCCAGGGCGGCGGCAAACCGGGGCTGGGCTAGCTCACCGACACCAATACCCACCCAAAAACTCGCCTGACGCGCCCCCAAGAGGGCAGCGGCTAGAGAATCCTCGCTGGTGGCAAATGCGCCCTGTAGCTCATCCGGGTAGGTCTGAGTAAACGCTACTGCCGGGTGCAACTGATCAAGGCGGGACTCCAAGGCGGCCAAGTCAGCATGTTTCGAACGTGCAATAAAGGTCAGTACAAACACAATTCTAAGTATGCCCTACTGACAGCCCTATAGGGGGTTAGTTTTTGTCCCAAAAAAGGGTTTCAGCATCCACTCCGGCAAGAAAGAGTTCTTCTTCTAGCGGCCGCCGGCACTCTATCGGCAGGCAAATGCTGCTACAGGTCAGATCATAGCCCATATAGGCGACCATCCGATCAAAACCGGTTCGCTCCCGCGCCAGTTCTCGGCACAGACGGACTATCTGTTTAAGGTCAGGGGCAGAGCCAAAGACCCAGAAGGAGGTATTACTGGTCAGCTGGAAAAGCCCGAGCGGCTGATTACCGCCAGGGGTTTCCCGCACCCTCACCCAACCACCGGCAGGGTCTGGCTCACCGCCCCCCTCGTAGGGGGCAAGCGGGTCAATAGACCAAGCTCTAGAGCGTTCTAGCCAATCTGGTAGCTGGGGCATATAGAGGGTGTCATCGCAGCCTGCACCCCAGCTCGCGGCATTGAAAGCCCTAGCGTACATGGCAGACCAGAACTCACTACTGGCGCAATCCACGCCCACACTGTTGAGCTGGTCAGCCTGGCTGGGAAGATCGAACTGTTCGGCGGCGACGCTAAAGTTTTCGGGATTGGTCATAGAGAGATCAGCCAGGTAGGCCTGGTCCCAATAGGTGGGCCTGGTCCTGTAGCCTTGCTCGATGAGGCGCTCGTTAATGCGGTGCAGGTAGCGGGCTTCCCCCAGGGCCACGGTCTGACCCTCGAAGTGGAAGATGTAGGGGCCGCGTTTACGGCTGGTGGGTTTGAGGTTCACGTTAACTCCCGGTAGATGAGAAATCGGTGGTAGAAGCAGGCGGCGGAAGCGCAGGCAGGGATTGAGCAGCCTGTTCAAGTCGAATGAAAGCGCCGAGCTGGGCCAGGGATTCTGGGCTGGCAGGTAAGAAGTCGGTAAAACGGTCGGAGCAGACCACCACAGCCGCCCACATGCCACGGGACAGAGCGACATTCAACCTGTTGGGCGAGAGCAGGAAGTCTGTTCCGCGGGGGCTATCCCCGGCACTGGATGCTGCCATCGACATAATCACCACAGGTGCCTCCTGGCCTTGGAACTTATCGACTGTACCCACACGGACACCCTTGCCTTCTGCGTCAGTTAATCCTGACTCAACCAGAGCAGAACGAATCATATCTACCTGTGCGTTGTAGGCGGCAACAACAATGATGTCCTCGGGTTCTAAGGGGCTTGCCTGCTCTGGTTTCTGACGGTTAGGGGTCCACATCTGCCCCATAAAACTTCGCGCCAGAGAAATAACTTCGGCTGTTTCCTCGGGCGAGAAAGTGGAGTTTCCGCTGTGTTCCACAGTGCGCAGGTAGACTCCAGGTGCCCAACCGTCCAGGTGACGCTCTTCCCCCACGGGTGCAGAAATCAGCTTACCCTCGTAGGAAAGTTCAGATACCGGGGCGCAGAGAGCCGGGTGCATGCGCCAGCTCATATCCAAGAAATAACCGAACTCAGCAGGTAACACGGACCGGCCTGCAGAGAGCCAGCCCAGGGCTGACTCGTCCACGGGGTAGGGGTGGGCACCCTGGGTCACCTGGGGGAGCTGGGCAGGGTCCCCCAGGAGCAAAAGGTTCTTAGCGGACCGGGCCACCGCCAGGGTATTGGCCAGTGAGTACTGGCCGGCTTCATCAATGACCAGCAGGTCAAGACTTTCCCCACGGAACTTGCGGTCGGAGGCAAAGTCCCAGGCTGTGCCGCCAAAAATTCGGCCTCCGGGTTCGTCCATAAACCGAGTGACGTCCGCATTACTGACCTCCCGCCAGGGAAAGTCGGGGGTCTGGCTCTTACCCGCACCCTTGGCTACCGCATCGGGGTCAACCTGACCATTCTTGATACAGCCCAGGAGCATGTTCTCTACCACCGCGTGGGACTGGGCCACAATGCCCACCTTCCAGCCGGAGTCCACCAGCCTGCCGATCACATGTGACCCCACAAAGGTCTTACCCGAACCGGGCGGTCCCTGCACCGCCAGATAGGACCGCTTAAGCCGGCTCACTGCCCGGTAGATAGCCTGCGCCCCCGCCAGAGAGCCGTGGCTCTCCACGAACTCACTGGGCTGAGGTAGCTCACCACCGCCGGTCAGGCGGGGTGGGGTCCGCAGGAGCAGGTCGGTACCCGCTGACTGCGGTAGCTCGGGCAAAGACCGTGCAGTCCGCAAGGCAAGCTCAGCTAGCGACTGCTCCTGAGCACGTGTAGGAATAGGCTGGCCAGGAGTAATCGCCAAGGGAAGCTGAGCATAAGGACTGGCAGCTTCCTCCCCAAAACCCCGTAGGGTTTCCCGTACCGTCAGCTTTACCAGGTGCGGCTGACCGGCCTGTTCCTCGGGAATTTCCGCAAGCTCCACAATCTCGGTATTAAATGCTCCCGCCCGTTCTGGCTCAACCGGCAGAACCCCCTCATGCAGAGCCGCATAGGTCAGAGCCTGCTGACGAGCCTCCACCTCCAGGAAAGGGGGAAAGGGACGCGCGTACATAGCAAACAGGTTACTGTTGCCCACCTTGACCGAAGACCCCGGAGCCAACCTTGCCACCCCGCTGAGCACACGCGAAACCGACCTGGCACCTTCGGGCTTATGCCAGTCACTCACGACAGACAGCCTGCCCAGCAGAAGAATGTCTCGGGTATCTTCCCAATCCTCCAGCGGGGCCGTGAGCCGGTTAAAGTGATCCCACCAAAACTGGCGGCGCTCGCGGCGGTGGTAGCCGGTCGCGGCGGCCACCATCGCGATAGCTTGCCTGGTGCCCTCTAACTGGGTGCCTTCTACCTGACCCCCAGAATCAACAGCCTGTACAAACCTGCGGAGTTCGCGCTCTTCTGCGCTTTCATCTTCAGCTCGCCCAGCCTGCACCAGGAGGTCATTAACATCAACCAGGGGAGCAGGTTGGGCTAGCTCCTGATCAACTGAGCGGCCCGCCAGTCCAAGGAGCCAGGCCCGCAACTGGAGTAGAGAGAGGCCGGTGCGGTAGGAATCACGAGACAGAGCGGCCTCCATCGCTGATACCCGCTCAACCTGACCATCGGCCTGCGCCTGACAGTAGTCGGCATAGACGGTAGCGGGTATGTCGAGTTTCTCTTCTAGTCCGCTCAGGTAGAGCGGTTCCAGCGCTGCCAGGTCGGATGTCCCGGTGCTGACCCGCATAGCCCGCCGCATGACCTCGGACAGATCCACCAGCACGTTCTCCCGTTGGAGGTCGGTCAGGTAAGCCTCCCCGGAACCGTGCAGGGACACGAGTTCTTGGAGGGTAGCCAAGGTAGAAGCGCCAAAATAGTAGACCCTCAGCCCGGGGTGGAGCTGACGCTGGTGGTGAATCATGCTGAGGGCATCGGTCAGCAGACGGTTTTCCGCTGACCTGCTCTGTGCCCAGAAATGGCTAAAACTGGGTTGCTCACCGGGATCTTCTGGCAGGTGAACTGCCGCAAAAGAAAAGGTGAGCCCCCACATCAGCACCGGGCTTGTAGCCTGCTCGTCGCGCCAGAAAGGATCGCTACGGAGGGATATAAAGAGATCTCCTGCGCTGGCACGGGGAAGCAGCCGCAGAGCCTGGCGAGGGAGAAGCTTGTAGGTGACCTCATCTTCGACACCATTGCGGCGGAAAGTGGCTCGACCATCGGGTTGGGCTACCCCCGTTTGAAGAGCCGCCTGCTCCGCATAGCGGCGCACAAAGCCGGGGAGCTGCTTATTACCGGCCAATGCCGCCAGCTCATCGATGGTGGTGATACCGCACCTCTCATAGATAGCTTGCCGAGTGCGGGGGTTCATACCGGCGGTCAGGAGCATATCTCGGTGAAGACGCACCATTTCTAAGCAAATATCGCACCGCCCGCACCGGCTCAGAGCTGGCACCAACCCTTGAGTCTGCCAGCTCACCGGAGCCTGGCCCTCTAGTCGATGGGCGGCGGTGAGGGACTGAAAGCGCTCTCGCTTCTCCTCAAAGACAGGGGTTATAGTTGCCAGCTCGTGCAGAGATTCAACACCGTTGCCCAGAATCAAGGAAACCTGAGGGTCAAGGCTTATACCCTCACGGTGGAGCTGGTCTGCATAGGCAGCTAGCTGAAGGAGGGCGGGCACACGGGCAGTACGAGCCAGTTTGCTATCAACTACACGATAGGTACCGTTTTCTTGTTTAACCAGAAAGTCTGCTCGCCCGTGGAACTCCCCATCAAAGAAAGAAGCCTGGAAGACCACATCTGCACCTGCATGCAGGGCCATGAGGGTCTCATCTCGCTTGGCCTGCAGATCTTGCCTGCTGTAGCTGGTAGGTGGCTCAACCTGATAGACACCGCTCCCTGTCAGCTCGTTCCAGGGGCCATACTGGTTAAGGAAGTCTGCCAGCACTCTTTCTTCATGGGCTTGGCCAAGGGCGGCGGCGCGGGATCGCTGTATATTTTCGCTTATCTCTATACGGGGAAGCCGGCCAAGTGCCTGATCGAGAGTGTAGAGAGTAGCAAACTGGCATTGGGCAGATAGAACTATATCTGTGGCTGAGTAGATGAGGTCTTGCCCGACAGGTTCAAGCCGCGCCTCTTGCTCTGCATAGGTAGTTTCTGAGTCAATAAAGAACATCTTGCTCCTTGGGTTTCCTGTACCCAAGGCTAGCAAGGGTGGCTGACAGTTTAAGCGTCTGGGCGCCATCAAAAGGTTCGGACCAATGCTATAAACATGGAACACTTGTTCTAATAATTTACTAATTGGTATCGAACATAAACTTAGGGACAATAACTCCTTTTATCAAACGGGATAAACACGTAATCCCTTGAATGGCTATGTCCTGCGCCACGAATCAATGCTTTCGGGCACCCTGTGGGTTGAATTGGGGGTGCCTTTATTTTGTTAAGCAGTTGTTGAAGGGGGAAATATTGATTGTGCGGAGCTTCGATGTTCTCGCATGTCAAGGGCTTATTGGCCTGCTTGAGAGGTGCGGTTTTGTATAGTCGCCACGCGGAAGTAGCTTTAATTTTTTGGTTAATTACCGTCTGCCAGGAATATATGTATAACTGCAGATTATTAGGCCCTGAAAAGGCAAAATACTCTCCAGGAGTCTTCTTCTGCGATTGGGGAGCTCTGAATGATTATGGTTCTAGACTCAAAAAATCATGTGAAAAGAGTAAAAATCAGGTCACGATTCTATAAAGTTGTGTTCAGAAAATTTATCTGCTCACTCATTGCACAAGAAAAAGGAGCCAGCATGAAGAGTCTTCTTAAAACTGCACGCGCAGTTCGGCCCACTCGTCGACAGGCTGCAATCCTTACTCTCTCCGGCCTGGCTGCCGGCTCTGCCATGACTTCCGCCTCAGCCGCTGCTTCAGATATCCGTAGAGTATCTCACGACCGGCTTGCTGCCGATCAGCAGACCCTACTCGACCTTATTAACGCCTACCGTGCCCAGTATGGGCTAGCTCCGGTTAAGCACTCGGCGACCGTGGCAGGAGTTATGGAAGGCGAGGCAATCCGCCAGTTCAAAGCGGGTTACTTCTCCCACGGTACCGAATTTATTTACAATGCTAAGGTTCAGGGCTATAGCTTCGTTCGTGAGGTTATTGCCCTCTCCTACAATGACGACCTCAACCAGCTCCTGAACTTCTGGAAGAGCTCTCCCCCTCACCGCGCTGCCATCCTATCCCCCTACGCAAACGTCATCGGTATTGGCTTCTGCTACGGCTACGGCAGCTCACTGCCTTGGCGTGTACTGGGCAATGTGGGTATCTACCGCTACGAATCAGGCCGCGGCCCCAACGACTACGTTTCTACCATCACCGCCGCTGAACCGGTAGGGCCAGTACCCGAACCGACTGAAGACAGTAGCTTGGTTAAGGGTGTCATTGGGCAGTACTACTACCAGCACGGTGGGGAAGGTGCTTTTGGGCAACCGCTAGGTGAGCAGTTCGGTTCAGTAGGTGGGGGCCTCATTCAGAACTTCTCCAAGCACCAAACCATCTACTGGTCCCCCCAGTACGGAGCCCAGCACGTCTACTGGCCCGGTGCGATTGGTAATAAGTTTGCCCGCAACCGGTACGAATTTAACTGGGGCTACCCCATGAACTCTGAGTACAGCTACATGGGCAGTATGCGTCAAGATTTTGCGCGCGGAGGTTACGTGACTTCTGTCTACTGGACCCCGCGTACAGGAGCACGTGCAATTGCTGGTCGGGGGGCAATCTCTCGTCGTTGGTATGCCATGGGCGGCCCTAGCGTTTTAGGTTTCCCTGTTACCGACGAGACTCGCTGGGCCGATGGGGTAGTTCGCGTCACCTTTGAAAGCGGTACTACCATCAACTGGACCTGGCGCAGCGGAACCTGGGTGAGCTAAGACCGGAACGGCCAAGGAATAAAACCCGCACCTAGACAAGTAGGTGCGGGTTTTTGTCTAGCGGTCGGTGAGTGTAGCGGCAAATCGGTCTATCGTGCTCTTAGCGGCTCTTGTATCGTCAAGATCGTTCATGATGACGGAGAAGACCAGCACCCGCCCTGAGCCGGTGACGGTGTAACCGGTGAGTGAGAGCACGCTGTTGAGTGTGCCCGTCTTTGCTCTCACCAGGCCGCGGCCGGCGACCTCATCGGCATCGTTGAACCGGGTAGCCAGGCCTAGCGTTCCGCTATAGCCTGCAACGGGGAGCCCTTCAAGGGCAAGGCGTTCGGAAGCGCTACCTATGACCGCCCGCAGGGCTAGCTGGGTGAGCAGGTCGCTGCTGACCCGGTTATTCATGGAGAGGCCGCTGATATCTTTTTGGGTGTATGAGGTGGGTAAACCAGCTTCAGCCAGAATAGTTCTAACGGCATCAATGGCACCTCGGGTAGAGCCGTCACCGCCTGTGACTACCGAGAGATTACGGCCCAGGTTTTCAGCCAGGCTGTTATCCGATTCCAGCATCATATGCGCTGACTGCTCAGCTAGGGTAGCTGATTCCACCGCTGCCAATTCTGTTCCTTGAAGGTGTTCCTCGGTGGTGAACCCGGCCGTAAAGCTCAGCCCTTCTGCCTGGCCCAGCCGGTTCAGGGCTGCTATGAAGCTCTGGTGGACCTCTGCGGGGGCATTCTTGGGGCGGTTGGTGCTGGCGGCTGAGCCGTCTGCTGTGGGGGAGTAGTGGGAGTAAAAAGCCAGGGGTGTCACGGCACTGATAAAACCTGACTCAATATCCTCTTGGGCCCACTCACTGTTAAAGGAGTCCCCAGCAAAGACCCCTATATCAAGGTTGACAGCCAAGCTCTGCTTGGTGGTTCCTTGAGCCTTGAGGGCATCGATAGTGCGCTGGGCGAGAGTCTCAATGCCGGCGTGACCGACAACAGCGGTTGGGGTTGATTCGCCGGGAACCAGGAGACTGTCACCGCCGGAGACCAGTGTTAGGGTAGCGGGGTCGTTGAGCTCAACAGAGGTTTTGAGGCGAGCTTGGGGCGCGGTTGCCAGGACGGCATAGTCCACCAGGAGCTTCATATTCGATGCGGGGATACGAGATGCATGGGCATCGCGACTGTAGAGTACCTGCCCACTTTCGGCATCAACTACCTGGGCTGAGACTGTTCCTTGGCCTAACGAACCCAGAACCTGGTCAATATCGGCCTTTAGAGTCGCAGTATCTACGGGGGTGCCAGCCGATACCGCTTCAAGAGCGGGTTGGGTGCTCTCAAGGGTGGGGGCTAGGGCCTGCTGCTGAAGACGGTCAGCCTCCTGCCAGCGGGGGAGCGCCCACATGCCCGCTGCGCTGCAACCGGCAATCAGCATACCGGTCAGTGCCCAAGCCAGAAGCGGGCGTTGGCGAGAAGCAGTCATATAACCTCCGTATGTATCGGTCCCTTAGCGCAGATGCGTGTCCTCTATATAGGTTATATGTAGCGGGCGTAAGCTACCGGCTGGCTTGCCCGGCCTGCTATGACAAACCGTTCCCGCGTAATACGGGTGACACCAGCGCGCCTATCAGGGGAAAAACACTGACTATGCCTGTTCTCGGATAGACTAATAAGCTGGACCGGCCGCTCTTATGCGGACCTTTGTACACCACTCAACCAGGAGGTTCCCCTTGGAACTCGATGTCACTATTGAAATTAACCGTGGTTCCCGCGTCAAGTACGAAATTGACCACGAAACCGGCCGTCTGCGTCTGGACCGCGTACTGTTCACCTCCATGCAGTACCCCACCGCCTACGGCTACTTTGAGAACACCCTCGGTGAAGACGGCGACCCGCTGGATGCCATGGTCATTCTCGATGTTGACCTTGTTCCCGGCGTACTGGTTGAAGCACGCCCCATCGGTGTCTTCCGTATGACCGACGAGGCCGGTGGCGACGATAAGGTTCTGTGTGTACCCGCTGACAAGCGCTATGACCATATTCAGGAAGTCGGCGATGTTGCCGACCAGCTCAAGGACGAAATCAAGCACTTCTTTGAGCGCTACAAGGACCTGGAACCCGGCAAGTGGGTTAAGGGTGAGGGCTGGGAAGACCGTGCCTTTGCCGAGAAGCTGGTTGCAGAAGCCCAGGAGCGCTTCAAGCAGGAAGGCCACTAAGGCCTCTCTGTCTCTTACAGGGGAAACCCTAGAAAAGCCAAGGTTAAAGACCTAGATATTCAAGCCCATTGTGAGCCCAGGGGGACTGGCCACAATGGGCTTGATGTTTATGCGGTGAAATCAACCCGGTAAAGTGGGTTCTCATGAAGGCATCATCTAGCCCCGCTAAGCTCCCCGTCAATCTCTCTCTGGCCCACAAGGTCGCTGGTTTCCTGGCCCCGGCTGGCCCCCGCGCCCAGGCCCAGGCCAAGCGTAAGGCCGTCGAAGAAATGCGGTACGCGGCGGTAGCAGCTGTAGACCATGTGTACGCCATTACCGGCCTTGAGGCGGCCGCCAACCTGCACGATTCTGAGGTCCTGGTCCTTGACCGCCCCACCTGGGTTAAAGCTAATACCCAATCCTTTGACGTGATGCTGGGCCTGATTGCCCAGGAGGTACTGGGGGAGCGGCTATCCCGTCTATCGACTCTTGAACAGGCCTTCACTGAGACCGGTGGAGCAGCCGAGCTAGGTGGCGTCTTGGCTTTTCTTTCGACCCGTGTGCTGGGCCAGTACGACCCCTTTGCCGCTCTTGCCGGGCACGGGCCAAGCGGCGGCCGCCTGATGATCGTAGCGCCCAACCTGATGATGCTGGAAAAAGAGCTGAACCTTGACCCGGCAGATTTTAGGCTCTGGGTTGCTCTGCACGAGCAGACCCACCGGGTTCAGTTTGCCGCCGCCCCCTGGCTCCGCGACTATCTGCTCAACCTCATTCACCAGCTGGGGCATGAGCTGGGCCAAGCGACCGATAACCTGCCCGAGCGGATTGCCTCCGCCGCCACCGGCACGGTGCGTAGCATGAAAGAACACCAGGCCCCTGGGGAAGGCAAGGAACCCCGCCCCGCCGGGGCCACCCTGCTTCTGAGCGACCGGGGGCGTGAGCTCATGGAGGCAGTAACCGGTGTGATGAGCCTGATGGAAGGCCATGCCAATGTGGTGATGGACTCGGTCGATGCCAGCATCGTCCCCAGCGTCAAGACAATTCGCCGCCGCTTTGAACAGCGGAGCAAGAACCAGGGTTTCTTCCCGCGTTTTATGAGCAAACTTCTGGGTATGGATGCCAAGCTGGCCCAGTACAAGAACGGGCAGAAGTTTGTGCAGGCTCTTGTTGACCGGGTGGGTATGGACAGCTTCAACCGTATCTGGGAGGGCCCCGAGAACCTGCCCACGGTCAAAGAAATTCATGAGCCTATGCTCTGGGTTGAGCGGGTCCTTGGGCAGGAGACTAAGGCTGATGGCCAAGATGCGTAAGAGCCGCCTGAACCCGGTGGTGGGGGCCGCCCGCCGCGAAGTGGCCCGCGTCCTCGACAGTATTTTTGGTGTAGGCACAGTTGCACCCACCGGTAGTGCACCGTCTACCGGCACTGAAAACGCCCCCCTTATCCTTGCCGCTGTGAGTGGTGGCCCCGACTCCTTGGCTCTGGCTAGCCTGCTGGCGCATTTCAACCGGCGGGGCGATATCCGGGTGGGGGCTATCGTGGTAGATCACCAGCTTCAAGCCGGCTCAGCGGAGGTCGCCGCAGACACCGCCCAGACACTAACAGGTATGGGCTTGAACCCGGTACTGGTGCGTACCGTTCAGGTAGCAGAGAGTAAGGAAGGCCCCGAGATGGCCGCCCGCCTAGCCCGCTACGGCGCCTTTAAAGAGGCTGCCGCTGAAACCGGCGCTGGGGCCATAGCCCTGGGGCATACTCTCGACGATCAGGCTGAAACTGTTTTGCTGGGTCTAGCCCGGGGCTCCGGAACCCGTTCCCTGGCGGGTATGCCTGTCTGGCGGCAGGACGGAGGCACCGGCTACCTGCGCCCCCTGCTGGCCCTGCGCCGGGCAGATATCGATCAGATTTGCCGGGCTGAGGGGCTAGAACCCTGGAATGACCCCACCAACATAGACCAGAGTTTGATGCGGGCTAAGGTACGGCACAGTATTCTGCCCTACCTTGAAGAGCACCTGGGCGGTGGTGTTGCCCTTTCCCTGGCGCGAACCGCCGCAATCACCGGTGCAGATAGCAACTACCTGGACCGGGCCGCCCGCCAGGCCCTGGATAGCGTACTGGTGAGAGCAGAGGAACTAGCGCCTACCCCCCAAGAACTTGCCCAGCGGCTAGCACCGGCACTGGCTGCGCCCCTAGACGGCTCCCACCGGTGTGTCTTCCTTGACCGGGCTAGTCTGGCCGATCTGCACCCAGCCCTGCGTACCCGCGTCCTAGCCCTGGCTCTGGCGCAGGCTGGGGGTCAGTCCGTTAGTTTTGAGCGCTTGGCCGCCCTAGAAACCTTCACCCGGGAACATTCTGTGGCAGGGCCACTCCAGCTCCCTGGCCACGTTAAGGCTTATCGCCGCCGCCCCGGCCTTACCCTCAAGCGGGGACGACAAGAAATAAACCTCAAGAAAACCGGCCTCATCGTTTTACTCAACACCGCCCCATAAACCATACTTAAGAGTGAACGTATGCCTTACCCAATCCCCACGGTAGGGTACTTTCCTCTTTTACCCCAGCAGAAAGATCAACTGTGGACGCACTCGATGTACAGAAAGACATTAAGCACGTTCTCTTCACCAAAGAAGAGATCGACGCCAAAATCAAGGAGCTAGCCGCTCAGATTGATAAGGACTACCAAGGGCGGGACGTCCTGCTTGTTGGCGTGCTTAAGGGTGCCATTATGGTAGTTGCTGATCTTTCGCGCGCCCTCAAAGCTCACTACACCATGGACTGGATGGCAGTCTCCTCCTACGGTTCGGGCACCAAGTCCTCCGGTGTGGTCCGTATTCTCAAAGATCTGGATACCGACTTGACCGGCCGCGATGTGCTTATCGTTGAGGACATCATCGACTCCGGCCTAACCCTCAAATGGCTCCAACAGAACCTGGTCTCTCGCGGCGCTTCCTCCGTGGAAATCTGCACTCTGCTCCGCAAGCCCAAGAGCGTGAAGACCGATGTTGAGGTCAAGTACGTTGGCTGGGATATCGAACCTGAGTTCGTGGTGGGTTATGGCCTGGACTTTGCCGAGCGTTACCGCAACCTTGATTGCATCGTAACCCTGGCACCCCACGTCTACTCCTAAGAGCTAAGGGGAGCTTCAGGTCAGGGGCGGAGGCTCACACTCCGCCCCTGACCTGTACCCGGGAGCTTGCCCCCTTTAGCCCTGAGGTGAAAAATCAGAACTAGGGAGCAAGCAGCCGGTAAGTTTAGGTACATTAGATAGGTCTGAGGCTCACTGCACCCAAAAACCGGGGTGCAGAGCAACCAAAGTTGCGGGGGGATTCAAGCAACCCCCGCACCATCATGTGTGGAAGGCGCGGCTGTGCAGAAAACGGATAACACCCCTGACCCCAAGCAAAAGGGGTTCTTCGGCAAGCTCATTTCTGGGCCCTGGTTCTGGGTTCTCATGGCTTTGCTGATCGCTGTTCCTATGCTGTTTGCCAATTCCATGGCAGCATCATCGCGCGTTGACACCAACGTTGGTATTGGCCTGCTGAATGACCACAAGGTAGTCAGCGCCAAAATTTATGACGGCGACCAGCGCGTTGACCTGGAACTCAAAGATGACTACGTCAATGCTGCTGGTGATAATCAGGGTAAGTCGGTGAGCTTCTACTATGTTGCCCCCCGAGCCGCAGATGTCATTACAGCTATGGATGATGCCTCACTTGAGTCCTACACCGACCAGCCGGTGCAGACTAACTGGTTTACCTCCACACTCTACATGATTCTGCCCTTTGTCATCATGGTGGGCCTTTTCTGGCTCATCATGTCCCGTATGGGCGGCGGCAGCTCACAGATTATGAACTTCTCCAAGTCGCGCGCTAAGAAGTTCAACAAAGATAACCCCACCGTCCGCTTCGCCGATGTCGCAGGCGTGGACGAGGCCCTGGCCGAACTCGAAGAGGTCCGCGAATTCCTGGCCGAACCCGAGAAGTTTACCCGCCTGGGTGCAAAAATCCCCAAGGGCGTTCTGCTCTACGGCCCTCCCGGTACCGGTAAGACCCTGCTCGCTAAAGCAGTTGCGGGCGAAGCCGGTGTGCCCTTCTACTCCATCTCCGGCTCCGACTTCGTTGAAATGTTCGTGGGTGTGGGTGCCTCGCGTGTGCGGGACCTTTTCAAGGAAGCCAAGACCAACAAGGCCGCCATTATCTTTGTGGACGAAATCGACGCTGTAGGCCGCCAGCGCGGCATCGGCATGGGTGGCGGTAACGACGAGCGTGAGCAGACCCTCAACCAGCTCCTAGTTGAGATGGACGGTTTCGACGGTAGCTCCAACATCATCGTTATTGCGGCAACCAACCGCCCCGACGTTCTTGACCCCGCCCTGTTGCGCCCTGGCCGTTTCGACCGCCAGGTAGGGGTTGACGCCCCCGACCTTAAGGGTCGCCAGCGAATCCTGGAAGTGCACGCCGCAGGTAAGCCTATCGACCGCCGCGTAGAGCTGGCCTCCGTCGCTAAGCGCACACCCGGCTTCACCGGTGCAGACCTGGCAAACGTCATGAACGAAGCCGCCCTGCTTACCGCCCGCGACGGCGGGAACGTCATTGACGAGCGCGCCATCGACGAGGCCATTGACCGTGTCATGGCTGGCCCCCAGCGATCCTCACGCATCATGAAGGAGCACGAACGCAAGGTCACCGCCTACCACGAAGGCGGCCACGCCCTGGTCGCGGCGGCCCTACGTAACTCAGCCCCGGTCACCAAGATTACGATTCTTCCCCGTGGCCGTGCCCTGGGCTACACCATGGTCATGCCCCAGGACGACAAGTACTCCACCACTCGCAACGAGCTACTGGATCAGATGGCCTACGCTATGGGTGGCCGTGCAGCCGAAGAAATTGTCTTCCACGACCCCTCCACCGGCGCCTCCAACGACATTCAGAAGGCCACTGATACCGCCCGCAAGATGGTCACCGAATACGGTATGAGCACCAAGGTAGGCTCCGTGCGCCTGGTCGCCAAGGAATCCGACCCCTTCCTGGGTGGTGGCTCCGGTGGCGGCAACCAGCACTCCGACCAGCTGGCCTTTACCGTTGACCAGGAGGTTCACGACCTGCTCTCTATGGCTCACGATGAGGCCCACGAAATCCTCATGGAGAACCGTGACGTGCTGGATACCCTGGCTTACGCCCTACTCGAGCGCGAAACCCTGCTAGAGAACGAAATCGCCGAAATCTTCAAGGATGTCCGCAAGCGCCCCGAGCGCGCCCAGTGGCTGTCCAAGGAGAACCGCGAAATCTCAACTCTCCCCCCGGTCCTGGCCCCGAGCGAACGTGAAGCCGCCGAGCAGGCTAAGGCAGAGAACACCCCTGAGCAGGGCGAAACTGCTGAGCCCGCAGACCAGCAGGGTATCGTTCAGCAGCCCGTAGTTGACCCTATGGGACCCGGCAACCCGCACCCCGGTGCCGCTGGCCCCGACGGCAACCCAGATATCGACCCCTTGGGTGGCAATCGCTCATGGCAGTAGACCAACCGCGTATTGAAGCTGCCGTCCGTGAAATCCTCCTTGCCATCGGTGAGGATCCTGAGCGTGATGGCCTGCTTGAAACCCCGGCACGCGTGGCTAGGGCCTACGAGGAAATGTTCTCCGGCCTGCACCAGGATGCCGGTCAGCTCCTGAGCACCACTTTCGATATCGACCATTCCGAGCTGGTCCTGGTCAAGGACATTCCTTTCTACTCCACCTGCGAGCACCACCTGGTTCCTTTCTACGGGACCGCCCACATCGGCTATATTCCCGGTGGCGACGGTAAAGTTACCGGCCTGTCTAAGCTGGCCCGCCTGGTCGATCTGTACGCCAAGCGCCCGCAGGTACAGGAGCGGCTGACAACTCAGGTCATTGAGGCACTGGTTGAACACCTGAACCCCGCCGGGGCTATCGTAGTTATGCAGGCTGAGCACATGTGCATGTCCATGCGTGGGGTGCGCAAGCCTGGCGCTAAGACCGTGACAAGTGCGGTGCGCGGTGCTCTACGTGACCCTGCCACTCGTGCTGAGGCGATGAGTTTAATGAACGCTTCGTAGGCTTTTATAGAGCTCAATACCGTTCCTGCCAACACCCTTAAACGCCAGCCCCGAGCCAGTTGGCGGGAACGGTATTGAGCTTGAGACGGCACCACCCCCCACACCCTTAAACGCCAGCCCCGAGCCAGTTAGCGGCTATAGCAAGCCCTCGTAACTTAGCCCAAGTAGCATTGAACCAGGCACCGGTGATAGAGCCGGTGCCTTTCTTTCTGCTTTTAGACCGGGCGCACAGTGTTACGCTGAAACCATGACTCTTCCCCACGCCCACGGCTCCTTTGAGAACCTGCCCACTGACCGCACCCTGATTATGGGGATTCTTAACGTAACCCCCGATTCTTTCTCGGACGGGGGGCTTTACGACGACCCCGCCGCCGCTGTTGGCCACGCCCGCAAACTGGTAGCCCAGGGGGCAGACATCATCGATATTGGCGGTGAATCGACCCGCCCCGGCGCTATTCGTGTACCTCTGGCCGAGGAACAGCGCCGCGTCCTACCTGTGGTCGAAGCCCTGGTTGCCGAGGGCATTGTCATATCCGTGGACACCCTCAACCCCGAGACCGCACGAGCTGCCGTTGAAGCCGGTGCGCATATCATCAACGATGTTGCGGGCATGAGCCTGCGTGAGGATATGGTGTCCACCGTAGCCGAATTGGGTGTGCCCTACATTCTGATGCATGCGCGCGGCACCTCCCAGAACATGGATACCCAAGCCACCTACACCAATGTGGTTGAGGAAGTGCTGGGGGAGCTCTTCGTGCTGCGTGAGCGTCTACTAGCCGGGGGAGTAGCACCAGAGAACATCATTCTTGACCCCGGCCCTGGTTTTGCCAAGCAGGGGGATCAGAACTGGCAGGTTCTAGCGGCCACTGAGCAACTGGCCGAGCAGGGGCACAGGGTACTGGTTGCTGGTTCTCGCAAACGCTTTATCGCCCGCCTTCTGCAGGAACTCGATGCTGCCACAAACGGGCTAGACCTAGAAAAAGTGACCGAACGGTCGGCTACCGAACGGGACATCGCTTCTGCCGCTCTTTCCCTCTTGGCTGCCGATGCTGGTGCCTGGGCTGTACGTGTTCATGATGTGCAGGCAACAGCCGATGCGCTGGCCGTACGAACCGCCTGGTTAGAGGCAACACGAGGTAGCTGAAAGCACAGAATAAGGCCTGACATAGAGTCGTCATATATAAAAATGTATATGTGACTTTAAGCGCTTTAGGGTGGCCTGCGCGCTGGGTGCGGTTAGGTTTATAGCCCTTGAAAAATGGGGCATCTAGCGCCTCTAGGCCTACCTTGTGCAGATCAAGCCCGTCCTCCGGTGCCCTCCCCGCAGGGTGCATAATTGCAGACAAAAGCGCCGGCGCTTTTCTGAGTCGGCGGCTATTTTCGGTGAAAGGTACCCATGCAAGATCAGAGCTCTTCGCGTGCAACTGTTCGGGACTATTCGCGCGCCGACCGTATCACCCTCACCGGCGTCGGTGGAGTGGGCTATCACGGGGTACTTGAGTCAGAGAAACAGACGGGGCAGCCCTTCTTCGTTGATGTCACCATGTTCACCGATTTCACCCGGGCAGCAGCTACCGACGATGTTGCCCACACCGTTAACTACGCAGAAGTAGCGGAGACGATTAGAGCTGTCATCACCGGTGAGTCGCTCGACTTGATTGAGACACTAGCCGAACAGCTGGCCCGAACAATCCTAGAACAGTTCCCTCTGCTCGCTGTTGAACTGACCGTACATAAACCGAAGGCTCCCATCGAAGTGACCTTCGCCGATGTTTCGGTCACGATTTTTAGGGAGAATAATGCCCGTTAAAGCTATCCTTGCCCTGGGGTCAAACCTGGGGGACAGTGAAGAAACTCTGGTGCGGGCTATTGCCGATATCTGCTCCCACGAAAAAATTACCGTTACTAAAATTTCACCTATAGCTATTACAGCGCCTGTGGGTGGGCCAGCAGACCAAGATGACTACGCAAATATGGTTGTTGAGGTTGAAACCTCACTCAGACCCTTCCAACTTTTGGAGTACGCTCAGCAGATTGAGCAGAAGCATCACCGTGTGCGCGATGTCCGCTGGGGGCCTCGCACTCTTGACATAGACATTATTGATATTGCCTCTATTCAGATGGATGATCCTGAGCTGACCTTGCCTCACCCGCGGGCTGCTGAGAGGGCTTTTGTCCTAGAACCCTGGGCTCGTATGGATCCTGATGCGCTTCTGCTGGGAGAACCTGTACGGGATCTAGCTGACCGCGCTGAGGATATTGGGGGGATCCGCGAATTCCATCCTGCACCGGTGGTGTGCCTATGAGGCTGAGGAGCCGGGCACTTGCCCTCACCTTCGCCCTAGGGGTTTTGACAGGTTCGGTTTTTAACCTCTTGAGCATCAAGATGGGGGGCCGTGAGCTATCCCTACCCGCCCTTATTGTGCTGGTTTGCCTCATTGTAGGCACGGTGGCCCTGTACTGGGGCCGCCAGGTTGCTCAATACAGCCGGGTCGAAACCCGTAATCAGGCAACTAACATGACCCCGCTCTTTGCGGCTCGGGTCGCTGTTTTCGCTCAGGCTATGGCTCTGACCGGGGCGCTCATGATGGGCTGGCAGGTAGCGATTTTGGTCTATCAGTTGGGTTTAACCGGGGCTCGTGCCACCTGGTCACCCCTGGTCGATACTCTGTGTGCCCTAGCCGGTGGGCTCATTCTCTTGGTGTGCGGAATCCTTGTTGAGAACTGGTGCAAGATTCCGCCGAACGACGACGAACCCGGAGGCGGACTAACAGAGGCTGCCCCACAGCCAGGTCCCCTGGGCCGCACTAGCGATAAAACGTAGACTGTAGGGGGAATGGGGTCGGTTTATGGCCCCTTCCGCAGGTTTGACTCTGATGCAACCGAGGCAGAAAAGGGTGGTATAAGCATGGACGATATCTCGTGGACTCAGCCTTCCCCTAACCGGGCAGAGCAAAAGCTCTTCAGCCCGACCTTGCCTCCCTTGGATCTGGACGGCGCTGGCCGGGGTGTTGGTACCTTGCCGGAGGTCTCCTGGAAAGGTGTTTCTACCCGTTATGTTCGGGTGCGTCTGATAGCCCGCCTGATATGGTCTCTTGGGCTGACAGGAGCTGCTTTCTTACCGTTAGTTTTTACCCGGTTTCTGGGCTGGTGGGACTGGCCTCTCTGGCTGTCTTACCTGCTTCCTGCTTTGGTTCTTGCCCTGAACATCTGGCTCACTCTTCTGGTTAAAGGGCAGGTGCTGGCGCTTGGTTACAGCGAACGTCAGGACCACCTGCTGGTGCGGCGGGGCCTGATGTTCCGTTCGGTGACCGCTATACCCTATGGGCGCATCCAGTATATTGATGTGACTTCCGGCCCTATCCTCAACGCCCTGAACCTAGCAAATGTAGAGGTGCGGACTGCGGCCAACAGCACCACCGTCCCCGGGCTAGACCGTAGGATTGCGGAGAACCTACGCGAGGTCCTGACCGACCTGTCCGATGCCAAGATGGTTGGTCTCTAATGGCAGAGTCGCGCACAGAGCATACTGAGCATACAGAGCATACAGAGCAACAGTGCGAGCCTGAACCCGTGAAGCTGGTCTGGCAGCGTGCTCACCCGCTATCCCCTCTGGTGAAGGCCTGGCTGCTTATCTTTATCTTCTTCTTTACCATTGGGCGTCATGCGGTGGAAAGCCTGCTGTCGGGGGAATTTGATGCTGACCCCAGCGCCCGCCTTAAGAGTGGGCCCCCGGACACAGCGCTTTTTGCCTGGACCGCTGTATTTGGCACCTACTGGTATCTTGCGGCCCTGCTGGCTCTCTTTCTAATTTTCTTTATCCCCATGATGAGCCAGTGGTTCTTCTACCGTTTTGCGGTGGATGGGCAGAACCTCTATCTCAAGAGCGGGGCAATTTTCCGCACCGAACGAAAAGCACGGTTGGATAGGGTGCAGTCTATTGACGTCAACCGTCCCTTTGCGGCCCGTCTGCTGGGGCTGGCAGAGCTTAAGTTTGATGTGGCCGATGGTGATTCCTCTGCTCTCAAGGTTGAGTATCTGAGCTACCGCCGTGCCCGTCAGCTTCGCGATGAGCTCTTAGCTCAGGTTGGCTCCCTCAAAGCTCCTGCCCAGACTGTAGCCGGTGAAGCCGCTACTCTCCCTGCGCAGGGGGAGAAGCACCTTTCTGAGCCTTTAGTCCAGCACCTGACCGAGAATTTTATGGGTCTTACAGGTGAGGATGAGCGCCTTATTGTTAAAGTGCCTCTGGGCCGCCTGATTGGTTCCCTGGTTTTTAACTTTGGTTGGGGGCTGGGTCTGCTTATTGGCATAGGCCTAAGCGCATTTATGGTGTCAGCTGACTGGGGTATCGGCACTATCATCACGTCTAATCTTGCTGTGATTCTGGGCGTTTTCGCGGGAGCTTTGAAGCGGTTGAATACCGGCTTTAACTTTTCGCTGTCTACGAGTTCTAGCGGCTTGAAGACCCGTTATGGCCTGTGGGACACCACCACGCAGACCCTGCCGGCCGGTAGGGTCCAGCGCCTGCAGGTGGAGCAACCTTTCCTCTGGCGGTTTTTCGGCTGGTATCGGGTTAGGGTGACGCTGGCGGGTAAAAGCGAATTGGATGAACAGGCTACCGGTGAGCTTTTGCCGGTGGGCACCTTTGACGATGTTCTTGCTATTGTCCAGCTCATTCTGCCTGCTTTGAGCCAGGGTGGAGTATCCATTGGGCATCTGCGTGAAGGCTTGGGCGCTCTTGAGGGCCGTGCTGGTTTTACGGTTTCTCCTGCTTCGGCTCGTGTTTTTGACTGGTTTACTTACCGGTATAACGGTTTCTTGCAGACTCCTGAGTTCTTGCTGGTTCGTTCGGGTCGGTGGCATCGGCGGTTTGGCATGGTGCCTCATAGGAAAATCCAGGGGGTTGCTTTGCGGCAGGGGCCCTGGCAAAGGCGTCTAGGTCTTGCCCACCTAGAGGTGTCGGTGGCGGGGAGTGCCTTAGGGACACGCGTATCTCACCTTGATGCAGAGGTCGCGCGATCCTTGCTGGTTCGTCAATCCCAGCTTGCTGTGCTTGAGCGCATGTAGAGTGTATATTCATGAGCGAACAATCCTTACTTATGGATCGGGCGGCCAAGTCATACCGCGATAACTTCATTTTTTCGGAGATATCCGTGACCTTTGAGCCGGGTACCTACTCCACTCTGGTCGGCCCCAACGGTTCGGGTAAATCGACCTTTATGAGTTGCCTGCTTCAGCAGGAAGAATTGACTGAGGGGCATGTGGTCCTGGATGGACAGCCTATTACTTCAGCTTCTCCAGAGTTTCGCCTGCAGGTTTTTGGTATCAATGATTCTGTGGGTTGGCTACCCGGAGTGACGGTGGGCCAGCACCTTGAGATGATTGCCTCCCAGGGGCCTGCTCTTGCCCAGGAGCTGGGGTTTGACCCTGCACAACTGCTGAGCGCGCGTGATGCCCTCGAAGAGCTAGGTGTACCCCAAGCCTACGACAGGGAGGCCTTCACCCTAAGCTCTGGCCAGGAACAGCGTTCTAAACTGGCCTCCTTGCTGGTGCGTCCAGCCCGCTATTACTTCCTGGACGAGCCAGAAAAACGCCTTGATAGGCGGGGTATTGAGTGGGTGGCCGCCTGGGCACAGGAACAAACCGCCCAAGGCCGGGCTGTCTGCCTAGCTACCCACGAACCCAGCCTTAATATGCTCCCCGGAACCCGTAAGCTCACCTTCCCCCTGCTCTTAGATGAGTCCCATGAAAACTAAAATCACCGACAGGTTTGTTGATCTCTATAACCTAAGCTTTTACCTGCTGGTGATGCTAGCGCTGGTGGGCTCAATCTCGTACGCCCTCAAACAGCTCAGGGGCCACTACCTCTACTTCACGCTCGATGACGCTCAGGCTCCCGGCTTTTTCCTGGGTGCCCTGCTTATAGTGGTGGCCGCCTTCGTGACCGTTCTGGGCTTACTGGGCCCGGTAGCTTACTCACCCTCCCAGCTTTTCTGGCGCTATTCCGGTCTTATCCCTGCCAGCAAGAACCCCTGGAAACAACCTGCCATGTGGGGTGCCCTGGGGCTATGGGCGCTGGTAGTGACATCATTTGCCATCATTTTTACGCCCCTAACACCCCCGCAGCTCTGTGCAGTGCTAACTGCTGCCTGCCTGTATGGTGCTGTGCTGGTTCACGGAGCAATCGGTGTTCAGGCCAGCGGGCACTGGCGGCTACTGGCAGGCTGGGGCGTTCTAGCTTTAGTAACCGGTCTGGGACTGGTCCTTGCGACCACCTGTGATTTACTGCCCGGCTACGACCCCACAAGTACGGCCCAGCTCTGCGCGGCGGGAATCTTGGGTAGCGGCTTTCTGGGCGCGCTGGCCTATGGTCTTGCCGGTACCAGAACGAACCTGACCTGGTACGCCCTCACCAGCGCTTACGGGCGTAGTGCTATCCTCTTTCAGGGGCTCCGCAACCTGGGCGGGGCAGACGGCTACCGCTACTACGGCTCCCAGAGTGTACGGTTCAGAAGGCGGGTGCTCTCGGCTCGCCCACTCCTGCTGTCTTTGGCTGCTCTAGCTGATAGCACCGGCCCTTTCTTCCTCATCCTTGTTCTCACCATTCCCTTCGCTATCCTGGGTGGAGTTGCCCTGGGGCAGGCTGGTGCCAGTGTGGTGATTGCAGTTGGGGCCTGGATGGTGGCAAGCCTCTACCGCTGGCTGACCCGCGAGTGGGCGGCCAACCTTCCCCTGCGCGGCTGGCTCTCAGCGCCCTACTTTTCTACCGTCCTGGGCTTTGCCGGAGGAGCCACCCTTGCGGCTTCCTGCTATGTTCTGGTGATGGCTCTGGTCTTCCAGCTGCCGCTACTTTCTGCCCTGACCGGTTTTATCTTTGGCCTAGCTACCGCACTCGGTGAACACAACCCACCCTTGACCTATAACTACGACCTGGTCATAACCCTGCCCGAGGGGCTGGTTATCCCTATTGAACCGGCCTCTGCACTTTTCCGTGTGATGCTGGAGATTCTCTCGGTAAGTCTGCTTTTAGGGATTGGTAAGCCTTGGGCTGTTCTTATCCCGCTAGGTATTCTGGGTTCTCGCCTCTACGAGCACTACCGCAAGGGCCACCCCGCACACTAGACTTCGGCAGGTAGACTGGGCAGGTCAGTGTCATCGGCAGAAAGAAAGACCATGAACAGCCCCATTAGACCGGCCCGCCTCAAGATCGGTCTTATCAGCGCCGGCAAAGTCGGTGCGGTACTGGGCGCGGCACTGCGGTCAGCCGGCCACACCATCGCCGGCCTTCACGCGGTTTCTGAAGCCTCCCGCACCCGGGCCGATGCCCTGCTTCCCGGGGTTCCCGTGCTGACCGTCCCCGAAATTATCGAGCAGAGCGAAGTCATCCTGCTAGCAGTTCCCGATGATGCCCTCCCCGGCCTTGTCACAGGAATAGCCCAGACAGACGGTTGGCGTAGCGGCCAAATCCTGATTCACACCTCGGGCCGCCACGGTACAAACGTCCTGGCCCCGGCAACAGCCCAGGGCGCTATCGGTCTTGCCATTCACCCGGCCATGACCTTTACCGGGCTTTCCCTTGACCTGGCGCGGCTGAACTCCACCAGCTTCGGGGTGACTGGCCCAGCCCCCTTCCTTCCCATTGCCCAGGCGCTCGCCGTTGAGATGGGTGGGGAACCCGTCATCATTGCTGAGGGGGACCGGCCGCTCTACCACGCGGCCTTAGCCCACGGCGCTAATCACCTGGTAACAGTCACCGGCCAGGCACTCCAAATTCTGAGTTCTATAGGTATTGAAAATCCCGCCCGCTACATTGAGCCGCTCCTGAGGGCCTCCCTGGATAACGCTCTTGCCTCGGGGGAGAACGCCCTGACTGGCCCAGTAGTTCGGGGTGACGCTCATACCGTTGCGGCACATGCCCAGACTTTGGCAAACTATGCCCTGGAAGAAGGCGCAGAAGATATTCCTACTGCCTACCTTGCCCTAGCCAAGGCGACTGCCCAGAGAGCATACACTCGCGGGGCACTAACTCAAGAGCAGTACCATAGTGTCTTGAGCGCACTTGCCGGGTAAACTGGGAGAGCGCAAAAAACCGAAAGGAAACCTCGCCACCGTGACGAGCCAAATCCCCATCGCACACACTATCTCCGATCTCGCCCGTGAAATGCTTCTTTCTATGACCACGGCAACAGCACAGGTTGAGAAAAATGGAGCCGCAAAGTCTAAGAAGAAACTCAGCGTTGGCTACGTAGCCACCATGGGGGCCCTCCATGAGGGGCACGCCACCCTGATTCGTCGTGCCCGTGAACAGAACGATCTTGTTGTTCTCTCGATTTTTGTGAACCCCCTTCAGTTCGGTCCCGGTGAAGATTTTGAGCATTACCCTAGGACCCTTCAAGCAGATGCTGAGCTAGCCGCTCAGGCAGGGGTTGACGTAATTTTCGCTCCTCAGGTAGAAGATATCTACCCCGGCGGCAATCCGAAAATTACCGTCTCGTCGGGCAAGCTGGGCACCCTCTTTGAGGGGAAAACCCGCCCCGGGCACTTCGACGGTGCCTTGACTGTTGTCAATAAGTTCTTCAATATCCTTAAGCCCATGGTGGGGCAGGCTACCCTCAACGCCTACTTTGGGCAGAAGGACGCCCAGCAGCTGGCTCTGATTCAGCGCATGGTCAAAGATTTCAACCACGAGGTTGTTATTAAGCCTGTGCCGATTGTTCGTGCCGATGACGGTTTGGCGCTATCCTCCCGAAATCAGTACCTGAGCGCCGAAGAACGCGAATCTGCTCTGGTGCTCTCCCGCACTCTGGCTACCCTGCGTGAGCAGTACATCACCGGGGCTTTCTCTCCGGAGCAGGTTGAGCGGGCCCGCCAAACGATTGATAAGACCGACGGTGTCCGCCTGGACTACCTCGAAGTAGTCGATACTGACACCTTTGAGGCCCCCCTTGATGAGAGCGGACGTGTCCTAGCGCTCGTAGCTGCCTACGTAGGCAATACTCGCCTCATCGATAACATGGAAATCAACTAAGAATCTTTTATCATCAACCTCAGAACAGGTACATCATTGACTGAACAGGGCAAGACCCCCGCAGAGACCAAGGCCGTAGAGAACGCCGCCTCGGAGCAGATGCAGATCCGTCTCGAAAAGCGCGCGAAGCTGCTGGAAAGTGGCCGTGAAGCCTACCCAGTAGGTGTTCCCGTTACCCACACCATTACCGAGATTCGTGAAAAGTACGATGGAACTCTTGAAGCTGACCAGACGACCGGCGATATTGTCGGTATCGCTGGGCGCGTAGTGTTCGTGCGTAATACCGGCAAGCTGTGCTTTGCTTCCCTACAGCAGGGTAACGGCACTCGTATTCAGGCCATGATTTCGCTGGCTGGTGTGGGTGAAGAAGCCCTGGCTGATTGGAAGGCTCTGGTTGACCTGGGTGACCATGTGTTTGTTCAGGGTGAAGTTATTTCATCTCGCCGTGGTGAGCTTTCGGTCATGGCCGACAGTTGGCAGATGGCTTCTAAGGCTTTGCGCCCCATGCCCAACCTGCATTCTGACCTCAACGAAGAGACTCGTGTCCGCCAGCGCTACCTGGATTTGATGGTGCGTGATGAGGCCCGCGAGCTGGTCATTAAGCGCGCCAAGATTACTCAGACTGTCCGTAACGTGCTGAATAACCACGGCTATATTGAGCTGGAAACTCCGATCCTGCAGCTGATTCACGGTGGTGCGGCAGCGCGTCCCTTTGAGACTCATCTGAATGCTTTTGATCAGCCCATGACCCTGCGTATTGCTACCGAACTCTTCCTCAAGCGCGCCGAAGTCGGTGGCCTAGAACGTGTCTACGAGATTGGCCGTGTATTCCGTAACGAGGGCGTGGACTCCACTCACAGCCCTGAGTTCACCACCCTGGAATGCTATGAGGCTTATGCTGACCAGTTCGTTATGGCCAAGCGTATGCAGGAAATTATTATGGCCTGCGCTGATGCTGTGGGTGTGCACCAGATTGAGACTGAAGCTGGAACCATTGACCTGACCGCTGAGTGGAAGTGGCTGGGTGTCTACCCCGGTCTGTCCGAGGCAGTGGGGGTTGAGATTACTCCTGCAACGAGCGCTGAGGAACTGCGCGCAATCGCGGAGAAGCACTCCGTTGCGGTTGATCCTAAGTGGGATGCCGAGAAGTTAGTCGTGGAGCTCTTCGGTGAGATTGTTGAACCCACCCTGCTGAACCCCACCTTTGTCTATGACTACCCGCCCAGCGCACAGCCTCTGGCCCGTCAGCATCGCTCTGAGAGCAACCTGATTGAAGCGTGGGATCTCATTATCGGTGGCATGGAGCGTGGCACGGCCTTCTCTGAGCTCATTGACCCCGTGATTCAGCGTGAACGGCTCACTGAGCAGTCTAAGCTGGCCGCTGGCGGAGATGACGAAGCCATGCAGCTTGATGAGGACTTCCTGCGTGCCCTGGAGTACGGTGCCCCTCCCATGGGTGGCCTAGGCTTGGGCATTGATCGTTTGATTATGCTCTTTACCGGTGTTGGTATTCGTGAAACTATTCTCTTCCCTTTGATGAAACCCGAAGCTGAATAAATGAAAAGTAGCCTCTGATTTTTGGCCCGCTCAGCAAAGGCTGGGCGGGCTTTACTCTTGGGTTCTAGGGTAGAGTTCTAGGGTAGATTACCGGGGCTTAAAGAGAGCGAAAGGTTAGAACAGTGGATTTTCTTATTGGGCTAGTGCCCTCCACCTGTGCTGGGGTAGCGCTTTATTTTATTTTGCGGTGGATGAGCCGAGCTGACCGAACAGAAAGAGCCGCGCAGCGTGATATTCAAAAGGATGCTGAGCAGTGGTATCAGTCAGTAAAAAGCTCTGATGGGGCTAGGAATCCTTTTGGCTCCGAAGATTCATAATAATTTTTTTGAGGGAAACCCGAGATAAGAATCTGGGCTTTATTTCCTATTTGGTGCAATGATATGTATTATTTATTATTAGTCATCGAGGGTGGCTAACTTCGTTACACACCCCACAGCCCAACCAAAGATTTATTAGTCTTTACTTAGGTACCCGAAGTAGCGGAGTGTATATTCCCTTCATCACCTCATCAAAAGGAGAAAACAATGGCTCAGAAGGTCAAGATTATTCTTGAAGACGATCTCGACGGTGGCCCCGCAGACGAAACCGTACGTTTCGGTCTCGACGGTGGTCAGTTCGAAATTGACCTTTCCAGCGCTAACGCTGCCCGCCTGCGCGATGCCATCCGTCCGTTCGCCGCTAAGGCCCGCCGTGCAAATGGTGCTCAGCGCACCGCTGGCCGTCCGGCTGGTTCACGTACCACCCCCAAGCGCAATCCCGAAATTGCTGAGATTCGCAAGTGGGCGCAGGAGAACGGTCATAACGTTTCTAGCCGTGGACGTATTCACCAGGATATCCAGGATGCTTACTACGCTGCTAAGGGTAAAGAAAACAAGTAAATAGTTTCTTTCCCGTTTTTATGGGGCGGAATACCTTAAGGTATTCCGCCCCATTTCTTTACGGGATTCATTGTGTTTACCCATATCAAGGCATCTAAATTGGCGACAGGTGTTCATTATTTGTGGGCCTAATGGGGGAGGAGTTTTTACTTGAAACTTCCTGGGAGTTCTGAGGGAATGTTTTGTGTAACTCCCTGAGGCCGTGAAAGTGCCATTATTATTTTCTAGCGCCCGATACCGCGCAGGGTTTTTGCTCTCTGATTTTTGATGGGTGGGTGTGGGCTTTCGTTCCCTTGTAGGCGAACACCATTCATTCCGTGGCGAACAGGCCCCCACGGGCTAGAGAACACGCGTAATCTTTTGGGTAATAGTAAGTTTCCAAGGAGTGTTCAATGTTTGAACGGTTTACCGACCGCGCCCGTCGAGTGATTGTGCTTGCCCAAGAAGAGGCACGCATGCTCAACCACAATTACATCGGCACCGAACACATTTTGCTCGGTCTGATCCACGAGGGTGAAGGTATCGCTGCCCGTGCTCTTGAATCGCTCGGGGTGAGCCTCGCCGCTGTCCGTGATCAGGTGCAGGACATCATCGGTTCTGGCGCTCAGGCCTCTAGCGGCCATATCCCTTTTACCCCTCGTGCCAAGAAGGTTCTTGAACTCTCCATGCGTGAGGCTATTCAGCTTAACCACGGCTACATCGGCACCGAACACATTTTGCTCGGTATGGTGCGCGCTAATGAGGGTGTAGGCAACCAGATCCTGACCCAGCTTGGGGCTGAGCCTGCCAAGGTTCGTCAGACCGTGATGGACCTGATTGCCGGCTACCCCGGTAACAACAATGGTGAGGGTGGCAAGGAGACCGCTGGCGTTGGTGCCGGTAATTCCCGTGAGGGCACCCCCGCGGGGTCAGCCATCCTTGACCAGTTCGGTCGTAACCTGACTGCCGCTGCTCGTGAGGGCAAGCTTGACCCCGTGATCGGTCGTCATCAGGAGATGGAGAGGGTTATGCAGGTCCTCTCTCGCCGCACCAAGAACAACCCTGTGCTCATTGGTGAGCCGGGTGTAGGCAAGACCGCTGTGGCTGAGGGCCTTGCCCAGGCTATCGTTCACGGTGATGTTCCTGAAACCCTTAAAGACAAGCACCTTTATACTCTAGATTTGGGTTCTATGGTTGCGGGTTCACGCTACCGCGGTGACTTTGAAGAGCGCATGAAGAAGGTGCTCAAGGAGATCCGCAACCGTGGTGACATCATTCTCTTTATCGACGAGATTCACACCCTGGTTGGTGCCGGTGCAGCTGAGGGCGCCATAGACGCGGCCTCTATTCTCAAGCCCATGCTGGCCCGAGGTGAGCTACAGACCATCGGTGCTACCACCCTGGATGAGTACCGTAAGCACATTGAGAAGGACCCCGCTCTGGAGCGCCGTTTCCAGCCGATTCAGGTGGATGAACCGTCACCCGAGCTGGCTGTGGAAATCCTTAAGGGCCTGCGCGATAAGTACGAGGCTCACCACCGCGTCACCATTTCCGATGAGGCTATCGAGACCGCTGTTAACCTGGCCCACCGCTATATCTCAGACCGGTTCCTGCCCGATAAGGCTGTTGACCTGATTGACGAGGCCGGCGCCCGCCTGCGTATTAAGCGTATGACCGCACCCCCGGAAATCAAGATCTTGGAAGAGCGTATTGCTAAGCTCCGTGGCGAGAAGGAAGAGGCTATCTCTGCTAACGAGTTCGAGAAGGCCGCTGACCTGCGTGATCAAGAGCAGAAGCTGATTGCCGAGAAGGACGAGAAAGAAAAGGAATGGCGTAACGCTGGGGATGCCTTTGGTGAGGTAACCCCCGAGGTTATTGCCGATGTCCTAGCCGCCTCAACTGGCGTTCCTGTCTACAAGATTACTGAAGAAGAGTCCGGTCGTCTGCTCAAGATGGAAGACGAGCTACACAAGCGCGTGATTGGCCAGGAGAACGCTATCAAGGCTCTCTCCCGCTCTATCCGCCGTACCCGCGCCGGTCTGAAAGACCCCAAGCGTCCTGGTGGCTCCTTCATTTTTGCAGGCCCCACCGGTGTCGGTAAGACTGAGCTTGCTAAGGCTCTAGCCGAGTTCCTCTTCGGCGACGAGGATGCCCTTATCACTTTGGACATGTCGGAGTACCAGGAAAAGCACACCGTTTCCCGTCTCTTCGGTGCCCCTCCCGGCTACGTAGGCTACGAGGAAGGCGGCCAGCTGACCGAGAAGGTCCGCCGCAAGCCTTTCTCTGTTGTGCTCTTTGATGAGGTGGAGAAGGCTCACGCTGACCTCTTCAACTCCCTGCTCCAGATTCTTGAGGACGGCCGCCTGACTGACTCACAAGGTCGCGTGGTGGACTTTAAGAACACTGTCATCATCATGACCACCAACCTTGGTTCTCGTGAGATGGCCCGCCGTGTTCCTGTTGGCTTCCAGCAGGTGGGCGACGACGCAGGCACCTACGAGCGTATGCAGGGTCGGGTCATGGAGTCCCTCAAGGAGCACTTCCGCCCCGAGTTCCTGAACCGCGTCGATGACATCATTGTCTTCCCGCAGCTGTCTGAGTCTGAGATTCTGCAGATTGTGGATTTGTTTGTTGCCCGCCTGGCCGTGCGCCTGCGCGAGCAGGATATGTCTATTGAACTGACCGATCAGGCTAAGGCTTTGATGGCCGCTAAGGGCTATGATCCCTCGATGGGTGCCCGCCCCTTGCGTCGTGAGATGCAACGCAACCTGGAGGACCCGCTCTCCGAAAAGATTCTCTTTGGTGAGATCAAGCCCGGTGAGAAGATTACCGTGGACACTGAAGGCGAGGGCGACCTGGCTAAGTTCACCTTTAGCTCTGCCCCTTTGGGTGAGCTGGATAGCGACAGCTTTGACCGTGTCTTTAGCGAAGGTGATCAGAAGGCTGACCAGCCTGCCGTTGCCGAGAGCACGGTGGAAGGTGACAGCCAGCTCTAGACTCTCACCTAAGAAACCGCCCTGCGCCCCCGAGAGGGGAGCCGCAGGGCGGTTTTCGGTCTTGACAGGGAAAAATATATCGAAATATGGCCTAGTGTTGGAGCTGTAACCAAAGCTTGACCAACCTTTCAGCTAGCGCCCAGGTCTTTAAGGACTTGGCCCAAGGCTAGTGGTCAATACTTAAGTCATACGGTTCGACAGAGCCCCTGAAGCAAATGGTCTTAGTGTGTAGGACCGTTCAGGACAAGAAAACTCTTGTGTGTATGTGTGTGTAATGATGTAAATCAGCCCCCTCACCAATAGGTGGAACGGGGGCTGATTTATTTTTAACCTGGCTCATGGGGGCAGTAGCCTGGGGGTATGACTTCTTTCCGTGTACGCCGGGCTACCGTGGACGATGTGGCAAATATTCAGGCGCTTGTACGCCCCCTAGCTCTTGAGGGTATCCTCCTTGATAAGGAGGACGTTGCCTACTACGAGGCAATCCAGGAGTTTGTGGTGGCTGAGACCGAAGACGGGCAGATGCTCGGCTGCGGTGCGCTCCATGTGATCTGGCGAAACCTTGCTGAAGTGAGGACTTTAGCAACCGACCCCGCTGCCCGGGGCAGGGGAGTGGGTGCTGCTTTGGTCTCAAATCTGCTAGAGCGTGCCCGGGATTTGGGTGTGGAGAGTGTCTTCTGTTTGACCTTTGAGGTGGACTTCTTTGGGCGATTGGGCTTTAGGGTGATGGAGAACCAGGAAGAGCTTGATCCAGAAACCTACATGCAGCTCCTGCGTTCACACGATGAGGGTGTGGCTGAGTTCTTGGACCTGGCTCGGGTCAAGCCCAATACTCTGGGCAATACCCGCATGATTATCTCCCTCTGAGCCAAGACCTATCAAAATGTTGGCCGCAGCAGTCAGCAAATGACTCGAAGGTATAGAAAGTTTCTTCTGACTTCTGTACTCAACTGCTAGTACTGGCTGGGGTGGCTGTCTCTGTTCCCGGTTCTTAGCAACCTAGAGCGATATCAAGCCCCCGCTGTGTTCCTTGGCGAGACCATCAGCGACTAGCCCCAAGTAGCACCGTTCTATCTGCTCAGAGGTGGGGGAGAGCTTCTGTAATTTTTCTACGGCAGGAACCAGCTCGGTGGGCACCACAAAATCAAGCTGGCCCGGTGCAGTGAGTAAACGCGAGGGAACCGGGGCTAGGGCCGCACGGAGTACACCCAGCATGGCACCCCGCAACTGGCGGTCGGTCCCAGCCCAGGCCTGACCCTTAGGCTGGTAGTCAGCCTCCGGTTTTCCTGCGCCCACCCAGGCACAAGCATCAGCCACGGGGCAGGAAGCGCAATCCGGTGACTTAGCAGTGCAGATAAGAGCACCCAGCTCCATCACCGATACATTCCACAGGCAAGAAGTAGGGGTATCAGCGGGCATGAGCTCGTCGGCTAGCCGGGTTTCAGCTGCCGTGAGAGAAGGCCCCGGTAAAGCTCTACCCGAGACCAAGCGGGCGTGAACCCTGCGGATATTGGTGTCAATCACCGTAGCCCGGTTGCCAAAAGCAAACACAGAAATAGCCGCCGCCGTATAGGAACCCACACCGGGAAGGTCAAGCAGCTCATCATAGGTGCTGGGTACTTGGCCTCCGTGGCGCTCAACAATAGCCTGAGCGGCAGCGTGCAGACGCAAAGCGCGGCGCGGGTAGCCCAGACGCCCCCAAGCGCGTACTGCCTCCGCGGAATCCTCAGCCGCCAAATCAGCAGGGGTGGGCCAGCGATCCAGCCATACTTCCCAGACCGGCAGTACCCGCTTGACAGGGGTCTGCTGCAGCATAAATTCGCTGACCATGACCTCCCAGGAAGAGTTCTCACCGGTGCGCCAGGGCAAATCACGCCGGTTCTCTAAGTACCAGGAATTGATGCGGGCATGAAGAGTGTTGAGGTCCTGTGGAGCTAAACCGCTCAGAGGCAGAGTAAAAGACACCCCAACACTCTAAAACACGATTGACTTAACCCCCTAATAGGGGCTTAAAAGCTCCTATCTTGGCGTAGAAGACGGTAGTCTAGAGATATGTCTGTTAAAGTTGATTCACCGGTAGAAGAGGTTTCCCCCGAAATCTACCGCCGCCGCCGCATTGTCGCTCTGCTCGTTCTTGTTTTTATCCTGCTCCTGATTATCGGGCTTATCAGCCTGCTGGCTGGTCGCGGAAAGAACACCGAGAGCGCCTCAACCGCCGCTAGCGCTTCTACCAGCGCCGCCGCCTTTAGCGATTTTAGCGAGCGTCCTAGCGAATCAGCATCTGCTTCTGAGAGCGCAAAATCGGACGAAAGCTCCGCTTCTGAAAGCGCCAAAGCCGATGACAGCTCAGCATCAGATGAAGCCAGCAAGAAGGCAGAGGAAGAGTCTGATCAGGAGTCAGCTAAGCCCTCTGATGAAGCCAGTGAGGACGCTGAAGCCACACCTTCTGCTGATCCCAGCGAGGCCCCCGCTGTAGTAGCTGCCTGCACCGCAGCAGACCTACAGGTCAGCATCACCTCTGATAGCCCAACCTACGCCGCAGGCCAGAACCCCGCACTCGCTGTAACCTACACCAACACATCAGGTAACCCCTGCATCGTTACCGGTGGCGCTAACAACGTGGATGTCAACATCACCTCCGGCCCCGCCCAGGTCTACAACTACGCTCAGTGCTACGCTAACCCCGTTGCAGACGCCGAAGTCGCGGCCGGTGCCACCAACACCACCCCGCTGACCTGGAACCGTTCACTGAATGTCCTCGGTTGCAACACCACCGCAACCATCCAGCCCGGCCACTACTGGGCAACCGCAAGTGTCAACGGTATAGCCTCACAGCCCATCCGCATCATCGTCACCGGCTAAACCCTAAGGGTTTTCTCTTCCGGTGCCCCGGCATACTCTGCCGGGGCACCGGTCTTTAAGGCAGGAAACAGTCGGGTGCACTAAAATAGGTGGGGTGCTAACGGTTTATAGTGATTCCCTGCTGAAAACAATCGCCCAGATTGCCCCCGGTACGGAGCTACGCGAGGGGCTCGAACGTATCCTACGCGGTCGTACCGGTGCCCTCATCGTGCTGGGCAATGACAAGACCGTTGCCCACATGTCCTCAGGCGGCTTCGCCATCAACACCGAATTCTCGGCAACCCGCGTGCGCGAACTCGCCAAAATGGACGGTGCCATCATCTGCGACCGCGACGCCTCAACCCTATTAGCAGCAGGGGTCCAGCTCCTACCCGACCCCTCTATCGACACCAACGAATCCGGCACCCGCCACCGCACCGCCGAACGAGTCGCCAAACAAACAGGATTCCCCGTTATCGCAGTCAGCGCCTCCATGTCACTGATTTCGGTCTACACCGAAGGAATCCGCTACACGGTCGAAGACGCCCAATCTCTGATGAGCCGCGCCAACCAGGCCATCAGAACCCTCGACAGCTATACCGAACGCCTAGAACAGGTGCTCCACCAGCTTTCCTCCCTCGAAATCGAAGCCAACGTAACCCTGCGCGACGTAGCCAGCACCCTCCAGCGTATGGAAATGGTGCGACGCATCGCAGTAGAAGCCGGGCACTATGTTGTAGAACTGGGCGATGTAGGCCGACTGGTCGCCCTCCAGCTCGAAGAACTAGCCACCCACGACCTGCCCGAAAGCTGGGTCGTGCTCCGTGACTACCTGCCCGCAGACATCACCCCCGAAGAGCTCCAAAAAGCCGTAGCCGCCCTGCAAGAGCTCAACGACAAAGAAATCGTTGACTTACTCGTTATCGCCCGCACCGTGGGACTTGGCGAAGAACTCAGCGCCTCCCTACATCCCCACGGACACCGCCTACTAGCAGGAATCAAAACAATGCCCGGAGCAGTCGCAGACCGCCTAGTAGACCGCTTTGACGGCCTCCAATCCCTCATGGCCGCCAGCCTCGATGACCTACGCGCCGTAGAAGGAATCGGGGAACAAAGAGCACGCGTCATCCGCGAATCACTCTCCCGCATGGCAGAAAGCTCCCTGCTCGAACGGTTCATGTAGGTCCCCACCCCGCACCGGTCAGCCGGTAGCTAAGTCACACCTAAAATGTCAGCCCCCGGCTTTATGCTGTGACTATGGCTACCCGAAAAAACACCCGCTCCCGCTCCACCAACGCCTACCGGTGCACCGAATGCGGCTGGACCACCGCTAAATGGGTAGGCCGCTGCGGCGAATGCCAGTCCTGGGGCACCGTCGAAGAAGCCGCCACCGGTGCCATCGCCGCCAAAACCACCGTAGCCTCCAGCGTCCAAACCCCCGCACAACCCATCGGGGCAGTCGACTCCACCGTCGCCCAATATATGAGCACCTGCAACCCCGAATTCGACAGGGTCCTCGGCGGCGGGCTCGTCCCCGGCGCAGTCATCCTCATGGCTGGTGAACCCGGCGTCGGTAAATCCACCCTCCTACTCGATGTAGCTGCCACCTTCGCCCGCGGCAAAGCCACCGGCAAAGCACACAACGTCCTCTACATCACCGGCGAAGAATCCGCCGCCCAGGTCAAACTCCGCGCCGACCGCATCGGCGCACTCGCCGACACCCTCTACCTCACCAGCGAAACAGACCTCGGCACAGCCCTCGCCCACATCGAACAGGTTAGCCCTGACCTGCTCATCATTGACTCCGTGCAAACCCTAGCCTCCACAGACGTTGAGGGGAGCGCAGGCGGCGTAACCCAGGTGCGAGAAGTCGCCGCCAGCATCATCGCCGCCGCCAAACGCCGCAACATGTGCACTCTCCTGGTCGGGCACGTCACCAAAGAAGGCACCATCGCCGGCCCCCGCCTCCTAGAACACCTGGTCGATGTCGTCTGCCAATTCGAAGGCGACAAACACTCCCACATCCGCATGCTCCGCGCCATCAAAAACCGCTTCGGCCCCACCGACGAAGTCGGCTGTTTTGACATGCACGAAGACGGCATAGCACCCGTCACCGATCCCTCCGGCCTCTTCGTCTCCCGCACCCCCCACCCGGTGGCCGGAACCTGCGTCACTGTCACCATGGAAGGCCGCCGCCCCCTCCTAGCAGAAGTCCAAGCCCTCCTCGACCAAAGCGCAACACCCCAGCCCCGCCGAGCAACCAGCGGCCTAGATAGCTCCCGCATCTCTATGCTGCTCGCCGTCCTCCAAAAACGAGCCGGCTTCAGCGTGGGAAAACTCGACTGTTACATCTCAACCGTAGGTGGCGCCAAAATATCCGAGCCCTCCGCAGACCTCGCCTGCGTCATAGCCCTCGCCTCAGCCGCCCAAGACAAACCACTCCCACGCAAACTTGCAGTCTTCGGAGAAGTAGGTCTAGCCGGTGAAGTCAGAGCCGTACCGGGCATCCGCCAACGCATTGCCGAAGTAGGACGCCTGGGCTTCACCCACGTCATTGTTCCTGCCTCCCCAGCAGGCGTGGGCCAAGTACCCGCCGGAGTATCGGTGCGCGAAGTGGCATCGCTGGGGGAGGCTCTAGCCCTGCTCTTTCCCAACGCTGGGAATTAGTTATCGTGATATTCTGCCCAGTACTGGTGCCTGCCAAGATCCCTTAAACGCCAGCCCCGAGCCAGTTGGCAGGGACTTACACTGGGCTTTGCTCGGTATCATGCCCGCTAACTTCCCTTAAACGCCAGCCCCGAGCCAGTTAGCGGGCACGATACCGAGCTGGGCAACTGCCCTAGAAGACCAGCCCCGCATCAGCTAGCGGGCACGACACCGAACTGAAGGGGAACCTACTTTTCGGGGCTCCGCCCGGTTTCAATCTTCTGCTCAATAAGGGCTAACTGCTGAGTATTCAGCTCCTGCTGTTTCTCCACACGAGCAACACCATCGGCTAACTCAGGATCCACATTCACAGTTGCCTGTGGCCCCGTAGGCTCCTGCCTACCAGACCGTGCAGAAGCCCGGTCCTTAGCCCGCAAAACAATAGTAAGCTGTTGCGTATCGGCCCGGTGCTTTTCCTCAACCAAGGGCTGCTGATCCGATTTCAAGGGGCTAGGCTGAACCGGAATCATACTGGTAGTCGGAGCGTGCTCAGTCATAGAATCACCCAGCGGAACCAGCATAGACTCCGCCTCCGCATGAGTCAGCCCCGAGGCCTCCAAAAGATCCACCACCAGCGGGCGCAACATTAAAACCAGGGCTTCCGCCTCCATACTCTGAACACCCATCATGTGGGGCTCTAACTGCCCCGCTAAGAGCGACAAATTCTGGCGTGCCTGCATCATGCAGGCTGAACGGGTTTTAGCCTCCGGCGCAGACATACCTTCACCCAAAATCCCGATAGCATCACCAATGTGGGTAAGGGCCTGGGCAATTGAGCTAATTGCCCGGTGCGAAATCTGCACGTTATTAATGGTCGAAGCCATACGACGATTAAGCACCCGGGTATTACGGATCGCATAGTCAATCTTGCTTAGAACCTGACTATAGCCTTCCAGCTCTTTCATGTGTGACCGACCGGTCCAGGCCAACTGAGCCATCCCCTTAGAGGTAATAATGTCCTTCTCACAGGTGGTATAGAGAGGCTGAAGCCTACGGGCACTACCCAGTGCATACCAGGCCTCCTTGCCGTCATAATGCTCCATTGCCGTCCCAGCATCACGGAAAACAGAGGCAAAAGCACTCATCAACTTGCGGGCGTTCTCACGCGGAGTTCTGCGCGGATCCTTAGGGAAGAGAAACATCAACAAGAAAGCGCACAAGCCACCCACAATCCCGTCAAGACTGCGGCCAAAAGGCCCGTCCGCATTAGGTGGTAGCAAGACAACCAGGCAAGACTGCAAACCCATCTGAATAGTAAAAAGAATCCCGTTATCCAAGAACCGGGCCAACATAATCGACAGGAACATCACTAAGCCAGCCTGCCAAATCCCTTGACCCAGAACTATCATCATGAGGTCACCCATCAAAATACCCAGCGTCACCCCAAAAGAAACCTCAAGGATACGGCGGGCATGAGTAGCACCCGTGATATAGCCCAGCGACACAATTGCAGCGGTCGCGGCAAAAATCGGTTGCCTATGGCCCAGAACTTGCTCAGCAAAGAGATAAGCGCCAATACCAGAGACCACAATCTGAAGGGACTGGAAGAACCCCTCCCTCATACGAATCACACCCAGGCGACCCCGGTGCGCTGCCTTCTTCCTGATGACACTAACCTGCTGACCAAAACACATGCCTACCATTCTAGTAGGAGCCCATCACCACCCCACCTTCCCAGTCTTAACGCCCACTGTGCGCCCTCTGTTCACCCACCGTTTACTCAGTGCTAGCCCACCTGCTACCTAAGCTCCCTAAAGTCATAGACGTTAGATACCTGACCAACTGTTCAACGGTTGTCGGCCCCACCCAAACACGGTCGGCACAAGAGAGCACACAAACAAAGGATCCTCATACCGTGAAGGCTAAGTCACTCGCTCGCTGGAGCTCACTTGCATTTGTTGGCGCACTCGCCCTCACCGCTTGCGGCTCAGATAACGCAACCGGAACCGGCTCCAGCGCCGGTGGTAGCTCGTCCCCCCTCCCCTCAAGCGCCCTGACCGGTGTTGGCGCATCCTCACAGCAGGCAGCCATCACAGCCTGGGAAACCGGCTTCGCCAACATCGGCGGTACCGTCCAGTACTCACCCGATGGCTCCGGTGCTGGCCGTGAGGCCTTTCTGGCTGGTGGCGCCGCTTTCGCAGGCTCCGACCGTGCCCTCAAGACCGAAGAGTGGGAAAAATCCAAGGAAGTCTGCGGCCCCGACGGCGCAATCAACATCCCGGTCTACATCTCACCCGTTGCTATTGCCTTCAACCTGCCCGGCATTGACTCCCTCAACCTCGATGGCGAAACCATGGCCAAAATTTTCAAGGGTGAAATCACCACCTGGAAGGATGCAGCTATCGCCTCCCAGAACGAGGGCGTCACCCTGCCCGACACCAAGATCACCGTGGTACACCGCTCCGATGACTCCGGTACCACCGAGAACTTCACCGAATACCTGCAAGCCGCCTCCAACGGCGCCTGGGACGTAGAAGCAGACGGTAACTGGCCCTCCCAGTACTCCGGTGAATCTAACAAGGGCACCTCCGGTGTTGTCTCCACCACCTCATCTACCGAGGGCGCTATCACCTACGCTGATGCCTCAGCTATCGGAAACCTCGGCAAGGTAAACGTCAAGGTCGGTGATGATTACGTTGAGCTCTCCGCAGAGACTGCCGCAAAAGCCGTTGAACTTTCAGAGCGGGTAGGCGGCATGAACGAGAAGGACATGGCAATCCAGGTCAACCGCACCCCCGAAGACCCCACGGCCTACCCCGTAGTCCTGGTCTCCTACCATATCGTCTGCTCCGGCTACTCAGATGAGGACAAGGCAAGCCTAGTCAAGGCCTACGAGAGCTACGTCGTCAGCGAGCAGGGCCAGAAGGACGCCGCAGACGCAGCCTCATCTGCCCCTCTGACATCGGCACTGAGCACTGATGCCCAGAAGGCAGTCGAGTCCATCACCGTTACTAAGTAACTCTCACCCCGCCAACGGTGCGGCTAGTTGTGATAACTAGCCGCACCGTCCCAGTAAGACAAGGCCAAAGGCTCAAATCAATTACTATGTCAACTACCGAAGTATCGCAGCATGGCCCAGCAGGTGGCCGCGCGAAAACTCAAGACCTGCCCGCTGTCGGCAACCCAGCGGCCGACAAAATTTTCTCGGGTATTTCCCTGGGTGCGGGTGTCCTAATCCTAGTCGTTCTTGCAGCTGTTGCTATCTTCCTGGTGGCTCAGGCTCTACCGGTCTTCACCTCTGACCCGGCTGAACTGCCCAGCGGTAGTTTTGTTCAGTACATCGGGCCGCTGGCCATCGGTACACTGATTGCCTCGGCTATCGCCCTACTCCTTGCCACCCCTATCGGTATTGGTGTAGCGCTCTTTATCTCCCACTACGCCCCGCGTAAGCTGGCCCAGAGCATCGGCTACGTCATTGACCTGCTAGCAGCTATCCCCTCCGTTATCTTCGGTGCCTGGGGCGCCTCGGTGCTAGCGCCCAAGATTGTTCCTTTCTACGACTGGCTAGCAACCTACTGTGGTTTCCTGCCCATCTTTGCCGGTCCCGCCTCGCAGACCGGTAAAACCATCCTGACCGCGGGCATCGTGCTGGGCATCATGATTCTGCCCATCATCACCTCCATGTGCCGTGAAATTTTTGTTCAGACCCCGCTCCTGCAACAGGAAGCCGCCCTGGGGCTAGGTGCAACTCGCTGGGAAATGATACGGATGACGGTCCTTCCTTTTGCCCGCGGCGGCATCATCTCATCGGTCATGCTAGCCCTAGGTCGCGCCCTGGGCGAAACCATGGCTGTGACCCTGGTACTAGCCTCCGGCCCACTGACCGCTTCACTCATCACCTCAGGTAACCAAACCTTCGCCTCGGAAATCGCCCTGAACTTCCCCGAAGCCTACGGGCTACGCATGTCAGAGCTGATTGCCGCCGGTATGGTGCTCTTCGTCATCACCCTCATGGTCAATATCATGGCTCGCATGATTGTGTCCCGCTACAAGGACTTCTCAGGAGCTAACTAATGTCTGTAGCTAGCAGCAAATCCCGCTTTACCAGCCGCCAGGCCCCCCGCTGGCTTGCTCCGGCTGTTGGTCTGGGCGCTCTTATCCTGGGCGCTGCAGCCAGCTCCCTCATGGGCTTCTCCATAGCAACCTTCGCTGTTTTCTCCGCGCTCATCTTTGTCCTGGCCGGGCCACTAGCCCTAGGCTCCATTGAAGGCAAACGAAAGGGGCAGGACGCCTTTGCCAGCTACCTGGTCTATGGCACCTTCCTTCTAGCTCTGCTACCCCTGGTGTCGGTTCTCTACACCGTACTCGCCCGGGGCGTCCCCGGCCTCTCCGGTAACTTCCTGAGTACATCCATGAAGGGCGTCACCGGCGTCCACGACAATGCGGCAGCCGAGGGCACCGGACCGGTACTGGGCGGTATCTACCACGCCATCCTTGGCACCTTAGAGATCACCCTGCTTGCCACCGTGATCTCTGTGCCGATTGGCCTACTAACCGCTATCTACCTGGTTGAATACGGCCAGGGTAAATGGTTGTCCAAAGCAATTACCTTCTTCGTGGACGTTATGACGGGTATCCCCTCAATCGTGGCCGGTCTTTTTGCCGCTTCTTTCTTCGCCCTTATCTCGGGTGACCCTATGAACCGTATGGGTCTGGTCGCTGCGGTAGCGCTATCGGTGCTCATGATTCCCACCGTAGTTCGTAACGCCGAAGAAATGCTCCGAATCGTGCCCAACGAACTGCGTGAAGCGGCCTACGCGCTGGGCGTGCGTAAATGGCGAACCATCATGAAAGTCGTCATCCCTACCGCAATCTCAGGTATCGCATCCGGTGTCACCCTGGCTATCGCCCGAGTTATCGGTGAAACCGCCCCGATTCTGGTAACCGCAGGCTTCGTCACCTCCATCAACTGGAACGCCCTGGGCGGCTGGATGGCCACACTACCCACCTACATCTACTACCAGATCATGTCACCGACCAGCCCCACCGCAGCCGGAGTTTCCGAGACCCGCGCCTGGGCGGCGGCACTGATTCTGATTCTGATTGTGATGATCCTGAACCTAACAGCCCGCCTTATCGCCAAATTCTTCGCCCCCAAGACCGGGCGCTAAGCACCCGGCCCGAGCGGCCTCCCTCTTTAGAGACTTCATCTTGAAAAAGGAAAACACATGTCAAAGCGTATCGACGTTGAAAACCTGAACGTGTACTACGGTGACTTTCTCGCGGTAGAAGATATCACCATGGCCATTGAGCCACGAACAGTGACCGCCTTCATCGGCCCCTCCGGCTGTGGCAAGTCAACCTTCCTGCGCACCCTCAACCGCATGCACGAAGTTATCCCCGGCGCCCGGGTCGAAGGCAAGGTCCTGCTCGACGGGGACGACCTCTACGGCAAGGGAGTAGACCCCGTGACCGTGCGCTCGCAGATCGGCATGGTTTTCCAGCGGCCTAACCCCTTCCCCACCATGTCAATCCGTGAAAACGTCTTAGCAGGGGTCAGGCTCAACAACCGCAAAATTTCTAGGAGTGACGCCGATGAGCTGGTTGAGAGCTCGTTGCGCGGTGCTAACCTCTGGAAGGAGGTTAAGGATCGTCTAGATAAGCCGGGTTCCGGCCTGTCGGGCGGTCAGCAGCAGCGCCTGTGCATTGCCCGCTCCATAGCGGTCAAACCTGATGTAATCCTGATGGACGAGCCCTGCTCCGCCCTGGACCCTATCTCTACACTGGCCGTGGAGGATCTTATCAATGAGCTGAAAGAAGAGTTCACCGTGGTGATCGTGACCCACAATATGCAGCAGGCCGCTCGCGTCTCAGACAAGACCGCCTTCTTCAACATTGCGGGAACGGGTAAACCGGGCAAGCTCATTGAATATGCCCCCACCCAGGAAATCTTCAACAACCCCCGAGAAAAGTCCACCGAGGATTACGTCTCAGGCCGTTTCGGCTAAAAAATAAAAGAAGCCCAGCTCCCAGACGGGAGCTGGGTTCCTTTTTACTCTCCGCGCATCTTGCGGCGTACCCAGCCGCGTAGAGTGGCGTTTTCTTCTGCCTCAATCAGAGAATCAGCCAGCTCCGCGTTCCTACGCTCGAGTTCATCGGCGCGGGCTTGGGCACGGTCGCGCTGGAGCAGACGCTGGTAGTCCCAGGAAAGCGCTCGGTCACTTTCAGCGCGAGCTAGGGAGGCTGCCAGCGAAATCTCGGCAATATCGTCACGAACCAGCAGATTAGTGAGATTCCATTCACCGGTAAAAAGCGTGGGAGTACTGTCTAGATTTTGGATAGTTGGGGCCAGATGGTTGCTCTTGTGGGTTAAGACAGTGGATACGGCATCCCACCACTGAGCTGAGAAAGCACTCAGGCGGTTTGTGCGTGCTTGCAGGCTTGCAGAAAGCTCAGGGCGTAGCTGAACTACCTCGTGCAGTGCCTCAAGGGGGGCTGCTGAGTTTAAGAGGGCCAGGGGTATAGCGTAGTTCTCTGCACCGTACTGGCTCATCATTCCTCGTACCCGCATGTCGGTAAAAGCATCGGGTAGCAGGGCTACGAAAGGAATACCCGCTGAGAGGGAAAATACCCCGGGGTGGTAGCGGGTCGAAAAACCGATGTAAGCTCCCCTGTGTACCTGGACGGCGTCGTCTGCATGGACGACCGGTAGCTCAATGGGGTTCGAGAACATGTGTGAGGCAATCTCTCGGTGAACCGCTACATCGCCCTGTTGCTCCTGCTGGGGCTGGCCCATATGGGGCAGGAAGACGGTGCCTAGGCCGTACTGGCGGTGCATATCGTCCAGGATCTGACCGATTATCCGGGACTGCCCGGAGTTCAAGCCGTTGAAGGTGGCACAGATATAGTTCTCGGGCAAATCAACAATCGGGCGTCCGGGTAGGGAGCGGTGCTTATGCTGGTAGAAAGTAGCGTCATCTGCAATGAGGTTAGCTTTAAGACCGCGGGACAGGGCCCAGCTGTAGGAGCTAGATTCGCGCAGGCCAACGAGCTGGGCTATATCGAGCATCTCGTGCAGAACCTTTGCATCGGCTTCGGTAAGAACCGGTCCCAGAGACTGACCCGAAATAACCAGGGGTATTTGATAGGCCTGAGCGATCAGAGCATAGGCAACCCGCTCGTAGAGTAGCCAGCCATAGGTGGAGTTCATATTGCCGCCACCAGCTATAACTATGCCGTCTACTGCTGATACATTGTGCACAAAATCTGTGATTTCTGACCGTGCTGGTGCACCTGCTAAATGAGCGCGGAGCTCAGCAATATAAAGCTCACGTTCAGCCGGGGGCCAGGGTACCTGCAGGGTTGCCATATAGTCGCTTGCGGACCCAATATATTGCCTGGAATGTTCGACGTCACGGGTTGCGATGACAACATCGAACCCCCGCCGGGTAAGTTCCGCGGACACTGTAATGCCCATAGCCTCGTCGCCCACATGGTACTGAACCTGCCCTAGATCGGCGAGCACAAGAATACGTGGCATGGTTAACGGTTTCCTTTCACCAGACGAGTCAGGCGTGATTTGAGGGAGAGCGCCCGCTCGATGCGGTTAAGCTGCTCTGCGGTGGCACGACTTGTTTCTTCTAACCGGTCCAGCTTGCTGTTGATAGCTGCCAGCTCGTCAAGGACGCTGTTGGTCAAGTCAATGTTATGCCCTACTCTGCCATCGACTTGATTTGCTAGGTGTGCCTGGAAGAGATAGGAGCCTAGCCGACCCTGCTGTGAGAGGTCTTCGCGGATAGCCCGCGCACGAACCTGCCCGTCGAAAATGTTATGGAGTATCTGGCCTGCGTAGACACTGTTGGCGTTAGAACCGTCTGCTTGGGGCCTTTTGGACCAGTGAGCGAGGTTCTGGTCGATAAAGTGTACCGGGTAGCGGGAGGCTACCCGGATATTGAACTCCCAGTCTCCGGTCACGGGTAAGGATTCGTCGTAGTAGCCTAGCTCTTCGTGCAGACTCCGGCGGTAGAGGATAGAGATGGGGACAGCTCGGTTGATACGCATGAGGTCTTGAATCGTGATGTCGTTGAGGAAGCCCCAGAAAGGTCTTGACTCGATGAATTCTAAGGTGCCCTGATCGGTGATACGTTCAAAATATTCATCAGTGCGTACGGTGACTAACTGCCCGTCGGTTTCTTCCAGGGCCGCTACGGTAGTTTCCAGGAAAGTTGGTTCCCAGAGGTCATCATCGTCATGAATGGCTATATAGGTCGATTCTGTGGCTTTGATTCCCAGGTTTGATGCAGCCTCCATACCCTTTGATGAGCCTGTATGAAGGATCTGGATTCCTGAGAGGCCCTGAGCTTGTGCTACCAGTTGTTCTACGACTTCACGGTCACCACCGTCGTTAACGATAGCTACCGTGTAGTCCGTGTAGGTTTGTTCGGCGATGTTGGCTAGAGCTCTCCTCAGAAAGAGCGGTCGATCTTTGGTGCGAACGATAATTGCAACTTTTGGCATGGCACTTTCAGACTGTTTGGGGCGAGGTTCTCTTCCCAATATAGCGAATGGTGGCTGACTCCGCGATGTCGGGGTTTGCCCCTGTTTGTGGGGAAAGACCCTGAGCTAAAGCAGGGGCGAGAGAGCCAGGAGCAAAACTGCTGAGAGTATGAAGCAGGCCGGCAGAGTGATGACCCATGTGAAAATAATGCGCACAACAATTTTGAGACGCACCGCTGCGAACCGCTGGTTAACCCCGGAGCCCAGAACTGCCGATGCTGATAGGTGGGAGGACGATACCGGAGTGTTCAGGAAGAACTGCAGAAGCACGAGCGCTAAAGCGGTGGAGCTTTGGGCGATAGCCCCTCGCAGGGGGTCGACTCTGACCATCTGGTGAGCGAAGGTGTAGCCGATACGGGAGCTTCCGCGGGCCGTGCCCAGGCCCAACACCATGGCCAGGAAAATCGCCGATATAACGTAGGTCGTCGGAGCGACATCCAGCCCTGCCGAGAGGAGTAGAACCGCGTATATCACCACAGCTCGCTGCCCTGTTTGCACGCCGTGCACCAGGGATATAAGGGAGTTCGCCAGGGACAGGATAATACGGGAGAACCTGTTGACGGTGGCGGGGTAGGTGCCTTGAAGTAACCCGTAGAAAGGGAAAACAGCGGCCCAGGAGAAACAGAAAAGGACAAGGGGAACCAGGATCAGGGGAATGATGAGGAAGGTGGTGAGCGGTTCAGAAAAGGGGTTAAAATGGCCAAGCCCTACTGTTTGTGCCGCCCAGGCAGCCCCCGCAAGGCCACTGATGAGTGCGTGGGTTGAGGACGAGGGCATACGGAACCACCAGGTGATGAGCCCCCACATGACTGCGGAGGTGAGGGTTGCCAGGATCATGCCCAGGCCGGTCTTGCCCTGGGGAACAGTAAGCCAGTGTGTTGTCAGCGATCCCAGAGCAAGGCCGGTGAGGGCCATGCCCAGAAAGTTAAAGAGGGCGCTAGTGCGTAAAGCTACCTTGGGTGTGAGTGCTCGTGTCTTGACGGGGATCGCTGTTGCGTTGGGAGCATCGTGAAAACCTGTCACAAAGGTGAAGCCGATGAGGGCTATACAGCTAAGGGCGAAGAGAAGCAGGGTCACTAGGATTCCTGAACGATGATACGACCGATTTCTGTGGCGACGGTGCGCATGGCTTCGGAGGCTTCAACCAATTTATGGATAAACCGCCTGGTTTGCAGATAGCGACTCTGCTTGTAGCGGCCCTGGATATCGGCATCGTACTCCTCTGCGATTCTTACGGCCTGTTTGGTGATGCGGAGCATGGTTATCCAGTAGTTGTCCATATCGCGCAGGGTGCTGAGTTTGGGGATGATGCCTGTGGTGAGTACGGCCTGACGCTGAATGAGGTCAAGAAGGGTCGCGGCCTTAGGAGAGAACCTGACAATGCCGTAGAGGTGAAGAATATTTGCGGCGGAGGTGAGCTTTTCAACGGCGGTGTTGAGAGAAACAGCGAGTGCGTAGATATCTTCGCGGGCAATAGGTGTGGAGAAGGAGCTACGGACCGCTGTCATGGTTGCTAGAAGCATGTCGAGTGTTTCAGCTTCGTGGGTGAGTGTTCTTTCGAGCAGTTCGGGGTAGCGGTCTTCGGGGGAACCCACCATTTCGGAGAGCAGGGCAGCGGAAGCTGAGACCTGTTCGGAGAGGCCGGCAAGGGCTTTTAGCGAAGTGTTTTCTTGGGGGAACATGCGCTGGAGCATTTGCCGTTTCTCCTGATGATGCTGTCTGGTCTGCTTGTGCTTATGGTACCGCCAGAAAGTTAACAAATGCTGGGGTGGCGCTACCCTTGGGCACGCAAAAGCCGGACAGCCAGCCCAAGAGGGTGGTGCCCGGCCTAAGCCGTATGAAAGTTGAGGGATGCCAGGCTGGGAGCGCCTCTCGGCGGTAGGCCGCTCGAAGCGGCTAAAGATTTGGAGCCCGGGGCTACCTTAGCAGCCTGACATCTTGTAATACATCTTTCTCCTCTGCGGTGCCTCTGTCAAGCTGTGTACGGGGTCTTTGTTGGCCTCTAGTGAAAGCAGAAGCGGCCGCTTAGTGCAAGTTCTTCTCTGCTGTGTCACCAGTGTGTGGCGGGGGCTAAATATTTGGGTAATAAGCTGGGTTACTATTGACTAAGAATGTGATGTACGACATTGTTATTGTACGCTCGCACTTTTACACACCGTGAATCACTGATTCAAAGGAATCCTTCAATGAATGAAAAATACACACCCAAGAAGGTAGCTCGCGCCAGCGTGGCATCTGTCCTGGGCTTGGGTATGGCCCTAACTTTGGGTCTGCCCGCAGCAAGTGCCCTAGAAGATGCCCGGCTCTTCCAGGGCTCGGTAGACGATATGGTGCAATCTGGCCATCAGATTGGCGACCAGGTTATTAGTCCCTCCATGCAGGCCGCTGAAGGCCAGGTGAGCGTCTTCGTCCAGTTCCGCGGTAAGGGAGCTTACGAGAGTACTCAGCCGGACTCTGTTCTGCAGGGTGAGCAGGCAACTGCCGTTGATGCTCAGGCGCAGGTGCAGGCTATTGCCGCAGCTGTTGAAAAGCAGGGGCAGTCAGCTGCAGCTGCCGCAGGTGCAGATGTTATTTACACTGCCCACAACACCGTACGCGGTGTTGCCTTGCGCGGTGACGCCGCTAAGATTCGTGAGCTTGCCTCGCGTAGTGATGTAGTTAAGATTTCCCCCATCGTTGCCAAGTACCCTTCAAATGCCGGCTCAGCCATTGATACCAAGGCCATTGCCTCCTGGCAACAGACCGGTTTCACCGGTGAAGGTGTCAAGATCGCTGTGATCGATACCGGTATCGATTACACCCACACCCAGTTTGGTGGTCCCGGTACCAGCGAGGCTTACGCTAAGGCTTCAGCTTCGAGCGAGATGCCAGCGGCAGATTCTGGCCTCTACGACCCCGAGAAATTTATTGGCGGTTATGACCTAGCTGGTGATGACTACGGCAGTAAAACTCGCGTCCCTCAGCCAGACGGTAACCCCCTAGACTGCAAGGCCGCCGGTCACGGTACCCACGTTGCTGGCACTGCAGCTGGTTACGCGGTCAACCCCGACGGTAGCACCTTCAAGGGTGACTACACCAAGATCACAGAAGACCAGATGCGCGATATGAAGATCGGTGCTGGCACCGCTCCCGGTGCTCAACTTGTTGGGCTGCGTGTCTTTGGCTGTGAGGGCTCAACCGATCTGACGGGCCTGGCTCTTGACCGAGCATTGGACCCTAACGGCGACGGTAAATACGATGACCGTGTTGATGTGGTCAACATGTCACTGGGCTCCGACTTTGGTGCCATTGATGACCCTGAGAACGCCATGGTTGATGCTCTGACCCGCTATGGAATTCTAAGCGTTGTCGCCGCCGGTAACTCTTCAGCAGCTAAGGGTAATGGGGACACCTACTCTGTCTCCGGTAACCCAGCAAACGCTGTATCCGCCCTGGCGGTAGCCAACTCGATTGGTTCGACTACCTATGTGGATAAGGCAGAGGTAACGGCTCCTAGCGACCTTGCTGGCCAGGTAAAGGGCTCCTACTCGGTTAGTTTCGATTATGCCGCTGCTTCTGAGGAAGAGCTTAGCGGCACCGTTGTCGCAGCGCCCGAGAATAACAAGTTTGCCTGTGACGCATTCCCCGCAGGCACTGATTTTGGTGGCAAGTGGGTCTTTATTGATTGGACCGATAACTTCGAGACCTTCCCCTGCGGCTCTAAGGTCCGTTTCGACAACCTAGAGAAGGCAGGAGCCAAGGGCGTTGTCCTGGCTTCTAACCTGGAGATCGAAAATATCGGCATCGCCGGTAACGCAACAATCCCCGGTATCCGCCTCAGTAAGAGTGATGCCGAGAAAGTTCGCCCGGCAGCCCAGGCCGGCAACCTAAAAATTAAGCTCCAAAGCGACTGGGTGGGTTCTCTGGTTGTAGACTCAGAGCAGTTTGACCGGGTCAATGAATCCTCAGGTAGGGGCGTTCACGGCTCCCAGGGCTTCACCAAGCCCGATGTTGCCGCCCCCGGTACCAACATTGGCTCAGCAGCCGTGGGTAGCGGTAACGGTAAGGCTATTTTCACCGGAACTTCAATGGCTAGCCCCCACGTAGCCGGTATCGCCGCTCTGGTCTACCAGGCTCACCAGAACTACTCAGCTCCCCAGGTCAAGGCCGCGATCATGAACTCTGCTGTTCACGACCTGAAAACCGCTGACGGTGCTGTCCAGTCCGTTGAGCGTGTAGGCTCCGGCCGCGTTGATGCTCTCCAGGCCGTCAACCAGAATGTGCTGGTCTATAACTCAGACACCCCCGCGCAGGTTTCCGAGAGCTTTGGTGTGGTTGAGGTCCTCCCCACGGCCGGTGTTCAGAGCTACACCCGCGACCTGACCGTAGAAAACTACGACTCAGTAGCTCACACCTACGCACTGTCCTTCGAGGCTTCCTCAAAGACTCCCGGTGTCACTGTCTCTACCCCCGGTAACGTCACCGTTCAGCCCGGCCAGAAGGCACAGGTAACTGTGACTGTGACTGTTGATCCTGCTCAGCTAGCTAAGACACTGGACCCGGCAAGTAGAGCTGAACAGCTTGATTTTGCCCGCCAGTATCTGAGCATTGAGTCAGGTCGCCTGCTCCTGACTGAAGGTGATCAGCAGACCCGTCTGCCTATTCAGATCGCTCCTAAGCCTGTTGCTGATATGAAGGCTGCATCCTCAAGCATTGAATTTGCTAACGATGCAAGCCAAGCAAAGATCGACCTTGAAGGTAGCCCTGTAGATCAGGGCGGTTACACCTCCCTGGTTGGTGCCTATCAGCTGGGCGCTAAGAGCGACCGTATTCAGAGCTCACGTCTTGGTGCTCTGACCAGCCAGCGCGTTGACCTGCAGTACGTGGGCGCTTACAGCAACGTTCCTGAGCTCGAGGCCTCCGGCGGAGATGTAGCCAAGGACGGCATCATGACCATCGGCCTTTCAACCTGGGCTAACTGGGAAAACCTCACTCCGACTACAGCAGTAGAAGTGGGAATCGATCTGGACGGTGATAACCGTGCTGACTACGTTGTGATGACACAGCGCCTCCCCGGCCTGGACTATCCGCTGGTTTACACCACCGGCTACGATAAGGGTCAGCTGACTCTGCTGGATGTTCAGCCCCTTAACGGAGCCTTAGGTGATGTTGACACCAACACCTTCGATAGCAACGTCATGGCGCTACCTGTTAAACTGTCGGCTATTGGTTTGGATGAAGCTAAGGCCAAGAACCTGCGCTACTCTGTCTCTACCTACTCCTGGTACGAACCATCCACCGTGGACCAGACCGACTGGATTAGCTACAACCCCTACTCACCTGAGCTCACTTTCTCTGGTAAGAGCTCAGATGCTCAGGGCCTGTTTGTCGATGCACCCGATGCCGACATCACCGTAGACCGCCAGGGTCCCGGTAGCGCTACAAACAATGAGGCCTTGCTCCTGCACTTCCACAACGCCAGCGGTGACCTAACCGGCACCAAGAGCGGTGAAGATGGCGCTAAGGCTGAGGTCCTCAACGTCACCGAGACTAGCCCCTCCGTTGTTGAGGGCAAGCCCCGTTTCACCGATGTGAAGCCCGGCGACCAGTTCTACAAGGAAATCTCTTGGCTGGCTGACCAGAAGATCACCACCGGTTACCCCGATGGCACTTTCCGCCCGCTGAACAAGGTTGAGCGCGGCGCTATGGCAGCCTTCTTCTACCGTATGGCTGGCTCACCCCAGTACACCGCACCCAGCGAATCACCTTTCTCTGATGTACCTACCAGCCATCAGTTCTACAAGGAAATTGCCTGGATGCACGATATGGGTATCACCACCGGTTACCCCGATGGCACCTTCCGCCCCCAGGCTAACGTCAACCGTGACGCTATGGCAGCCTTCTTCTACCGCATGGCCGGGGAACCTGCCTACGCGGCACCGGCTGATTCTAAGTTCAGCGATGTGAAGCCCGGCGACCAGTTCTACAAGGAAATCTCCTGGCTGAACTCGGTTGGCATCACCACCGGCTGGGAGGACGGTAGCTTCCGCCCCGTCACCCCGATTGCCCGTGATGCTATGGCAGCCTTCATCTACCGTTACGACCAGAACGTAGTAAGCCGCTAAGGCCGCCTAGGGGCTAGCCGGTAAAACTTTTACCGGCACCCCAGCAGGTAGATAGGTGAGGGGTCCCGGCCCGCTAGAAATAGTGGACCGGGGCCCTTTGCCGTGCCCAGAAAGTAAGCCAGGCAGAAGCTATTGCCAGCAAGGTAGGGCGAACGGCTAGTCGAGGGTGCCCGCCCGCCAGAGCGCAGCGGCTTCTTCAAGTTCCCCTGCCGTACCCAGGAGCTTGCGGGCCGCGGTGCGGAGCCGCTGAGCTCGGCTTGCCCCTTCGGCTTTGACCTCGGGGGAGGGCAGATGGAGAGGATCTGCGCTGTGCCTGTGACCGTGGTCGGTAAGCGACTGTCCGTGCCTTAGTTCTAGGGCAATATCGTCCTGCCCCAAGGAGAGCACCCGGCAAAAAGCGGCAAAGCGTTCCAGCGCTATATCAAAATCACCGGTATAGGCACCGGCCAGAATGGCATCAACGGTGGAGCAGATTTCTTCGGCAGTCGGAGGTGAGGGCACACCAGCGAGGGCCTGGGCCAGGTAGTTGGAGTGCATGCCGCGCTCGTAGTAGTAGCTCATGAGCTGAGCGTTTGCGCGGATGATGCCGCGTAGGGCGTAGATACGCCAGAGGGCCCCTGCCACCGTCACGGGTGCAGCTTGTGCCCAGAGCTGGGCGACCGCTTCGATGCCGAACTCGTCGGTAAAGCGCACCAGCCGTTTGGTGACGGAGGGGTCTTCGTTAGCCCGGCCGCGGGCAAGAAGAGCGCGGGCGGAGGCTTGGGCGGCGGCTGTGAGGTCTTCTGGGCTGGTGTCGCCTTGGAAGCGCTCGAATTTTTCGGTGGAGAACTTGATGGGGCGGTGAAAGCGGGCGGCTGACATAGCTGCTAGTTTAGCCCTAGTTGCTGGGTGCCTGCCGAGCGGATGGCCCAGCAGGTGAATAAGGTTTTGTGGGTACGGTGCTCAGCGTGTATAGTGGTAAGCGCTGAGTTCGTCTCAGTGGAGCGCCTTTAGCTCAGTTGGTAGAGCATCGGACTTTTAATCCGTGGGTCGTGGGTTCGAGCCCCACAGGGCGCACAGCTAAAGTCTCGTTAGGTTTTTCTAGCGAGACTTTTTGTTTCAGTCCCTGCAGAACCAATACAATATGCTCATGGAGCAGGAAAAGATTGAAGACCGTCTACTGAGCAAAAGCAAAGAAGCTTTTGCGCTGGCAATTGAGCTATATAACCGCCCCACACTGAGATATCACGCAGAAACGTGCTCGATCTTCCTCTGCAATGCGTGGGAACTGATGCTCAAAGCCTACCTGGTGAGGGAGAACGGGGAGGAATCCATCTATTACCCTGATGGGCGTACTATTTCGTTGGTGGAAGCTTTGAAGAAAGTTGATACCAACGATAAGAGCCCTCTGCGGGTTAACATGACGGAAGTTATCAGATTCAGAAATCTCAATACACACTTTGTCACTGATGAATATGAGATTTTTATTGGTCCTTTTCTGCAGGTTGCTGTAACAAACTACGCAGATAAGCTTCTTGAATTGCACGGAGAATCCGTCAGCGACCTTATCCCAGAGAACCATTTAGCGCTTGCTGTCCGCCGCGGGATGATCGAGCCTGAGACAATCCGAGCAAAGTACAGCCCGAATGTTGCTGAACAACTGCTCAGGATGAGCTCGTTGGCTTCAAATGCAGCCGGTAGCGAGAAAGACGGTAAGGTCGCGGCTATCTATGAGACGAGCTTCCGCCTTGTCCGTAAGGCCAAAGACGCAGATCTTAACGTGTATATTGATAAAGATGCGCAACAAGGAATCACCATAGTCAAGGATGTTAAAGATACCGCTAGCTACTACCCCTATACAGCCAACGGGCTTCTATCTGAGGTGAATAAACGTCTAAAGGCTCGGAAGATTCAGCTAGGTTACAGACAACAAACTTGCGAGTCGATTAATCGGTACCATCTTCAGAATTTTATTAAAGCTTTTCAGCTTAAAGGTAATGAGAAGTTCACCTATGACCGAAAAGCTCGTAATGAGACTAATTCATCGTGGGTTTATTCTCAGGCGGCAGCGGAGTTCATCATCTCAAAACTAGCGGAGAATCCAACAGAAATTTTGGATCAGATTTCTTTGCGCGTTAGGCAAAGACAATAGAAAAATTAGAGACACCGTCCCCAGGAGCAAAGGAATTCTCGGGCCTTAAGCCCTACTCCTATTCAGGAACCCAGCTGTACCCTTCTCAGGACGGTGTCTGATTCCAGACTACATTTTTACTTCGCGAGTGGCAACTGAGTGAAATGAACACCATAAACTTCTTAGTCGTGGGTTCGAGCCCCACAGGGCGCACAGCTAAACCCCGGTCTTCCTAGGAAGACCGGGGTTTTCTTATGCTTGGGCTGGTAGTGCGCCTGTTCCTGGAGCTAGTTAGCTTTCAACACGCATTTTAGCGCTCCACGGGGCGTACCCCGGCGGGGTCTTCTGCCCCGTACTCAGCCCAGGAACCGTCGTAGACGGCAATCTGCTGGTAGCCAGAAACATAGGCGGCTAGGGCATCCACGCAGGCGGTGACACCGGAACCGCAGGTGAAAATCAGTAGCTCTTTGCCATCGGCAACCTCATCGACAGCCCTTTTAACTTCATCGGGCTGACGGAACCTGCCCCGTTCATCGAGCAGGCTGGTGAAAGGTAGGTTGACAGAGCCGGGGATATGCCCGGCCCGTAAACCGGGGCGCGGTTCCGGCGCCTTGCCGGCAAAACGCTCAGCGCTGCGGGCATCAATAACCTGTGCTGAATCGTGACCCGCCATGGCCTTGGTGGTCAGGGCATCCACGAAAATCTCTCGGTCTTCTGCAAGGAAAGAGCCAGGGACGAAGGGGCCACGATCCAGAGGGAGCTGTTGGTAGCCAGCTTCTACCCAGGCGGGTAGGCCGCCGTCCAGAACAGCCACGTTGTCAAAACCCATGGCCACAAACATGAACCAACCACGGGCGGCAGAGAACATGCCCTGCCTGTCATAGACCACCAAAGCTGAGTCCTTGTTAATTCCCAGAGCCCGTGCCCTGTCTTCAAACTCGGGTGCACTGAGCATGGTGTGAACGCCTTGGGAGGCGCTGAATTGACCGTCAATATCGAAAGCGCGGGCACCGGGGATCCCCTCGCTTGCTCCTGCAAAGTCACCGACCGACGCGTCCAGAACAATCAGGTTAGGTGCCGTTAGATGAGCGGCAAGCCACTGTGCCCCTACGATAGGGAAGGTCAGCTTAAGAGGTGCAGTCGCTACAGACATAGTGTTCCTTTGCTCAGTGGAAAATCCTAGGGACCATACTACCGCCCCGAAAAGATAAAACCGTGGACTAGACTTTAATCCAGCAATTCCGCAACCCCCTTAGGCGTGCCAGAGTAAGAGAGCACGTCAGCACCAGTAGAAAGCCAATAGATGCCTATTCAGCACCCCAGCCATATTACCGTTCTGACTACCGGGGGGACCGTGGATAAAATCTACTCCCTAGAGGGGGAACTTATTATTGGCCCGCCCAGCGTCCCCGAGCTCCTGAGCCCTGTGCTCAGCGACATCAACTTCACGGTACAGAGTGTGCTGAAACTCGACAGCCTGGACATGACCGATCGGGACCGCGCAGTTCTTGCCTCCGCCCTCGAAGCGGTAGAGACCCAGCACATCATGATCACCCACGGTACGGACACTATGCCCGAGACTGCTCGCTACCTGCAAGCGAACAAAAAGGCACAGGGCAAGGTCGTCGTGCTCACCGGGGCCATGCAACCGGCTTCTATGCGGGCCTCTGACGCCAGCTTCAACCTGGGGTCAGCGGTAACTGCCCTGGGGCTTTTAGAGCCTGGTATCTACATTGCTATGAGCGGGCGAATCTTCCCCGCGACCACAGTCCTTAAAGATAAGGCGCGGGGAATCTTCACCCAGGGTAACTAAACCCTACCGGGGGCGTGGCCTAGACAGCCCGGCCCGGTGTCAGAATATTGTTGGGATCCAGTGCCGCCTTAATGGCGCGCTGGGCCGCAAGAGTAGCCGGGCTGAGCTGTTCGAGCATGCCCTGCATCTTCAGAGAGCCGATGCCGTGTTCACCGGTGACGGTACCGCCTAATTTGAGCGCTTCAAGGCCGATTCTGTCTAAGAGTTCGTGGGCCTGTGCCTGGCCTTCCTCCCCATCTGCTGAGTAGACAGCCGGGTGTAGGTTGCCGTCCCCTGCATGGGCAGAGATTGTGACTTTACGGCCGTACTCGGCTTCTAGCTCCCGGATTTTTGCTACGAAGAGGGAGAGCTTCTCTAGCGGTACGCCAGTGTCACCAAAGACCAGGTAGCCCTCTGCAATGGTGGCTGAATGAACCAGTCTGCGGGTTTCCATGAGATCTAGCCCGGGTAGAGCGGCAGTCTCAATCGCACCACCCTGAGCACACCGCTGTGCAAAGGCCTGAGCCTGTTCTAGGGCACGTGGCCCGGTGGTTTTACCCATGACGATAGCGGCCTTCGGAATGGTCAGACCCCTGCTGTGGTGCTTCTCAATCATGGTCGCTGTCTCGGCGTCTACAAGTTCCAGGCTTTCGGGCTTCTCCTGGCTGGAGGCAATGGCGATGATGGTATCCGTGGCCTCTTCAAACGAATCAAAGTGTGCGGAGAAGGTTGCTGGCTCCCCCTCAGGAACAGGCTTGAGCCGGACCGTCGCCTGGGTAATAACACCCAGGGTGCCCTCCGAACCCACAAAGAGCTGGGTCAGGTTAAGGCCGGTGACATTTTTAGCTGTACGGGCACCGGTATGAATGACACTGCCGTCGGCAAGAACTACTTCAAGGGCTACAACCGAGTCAGCGGTAACACCGTGAGCAAGACAGCGCAGTCCGCCGGCGTTGGTGGCAATGTTACCGCCTACCGTTGAGATAGCCGCCGATGCCGGGTCCGGCGGGAAGAAGAGCCCGTGTTCCTGGGCGGCCCTATCTAGATCAGCTGTAATGACACCTGCCCCAACTACCGCCAGGCGGGCCAGCGGGTCAAGAGACAGGGAAGTCATTTTTTCCACCGAAAGCACCAGGCCGCCGGCGTAAGCAACTGCCCCACCCGCTAGCCCGCTACCGGCACCGCGGACCGATACCTTAACCCCGTGCCGGTTGGCCCAGGCCAGGGCGGTAGAAACATCCTGGGTGGACTCAGCCAGCAGGACGGCCAGCGGTAGCTCGGGTGTGGCTTCGGAGTCATCTTCCGGGTAGCGGTCAAAGTCAGTTGGGTCAGTGAGTACAGTACAGGAAACGGACTGAACTAATTCTTGGAGTAGTGCGGACATCTTTGTTCTTTCTCTCTTGGAGCTATATCACTCTTAGTGTAGGTTCTAAGAGGAAGCTTGTGCGCATATCCAGACCTTTATGACATGGTCCGGCCTAGCCCCTCGGTGCAGGTGCCGCCAGAGAATAAGGGAACAAGCAGAAAAGGAAGCTAAGGAGCAGACTCGATGTCAGATCAGCCTAACTACACCTACCCTAATCAGCCTCAGCCGCCCCAGTACACCGGCCAGTACCAGCAGGCCCCCCATACTGGGCAGTACCAGCAGGGGTCAGCCCCCGGCTACGCTCAGGCTTATGGCCAGCAGCTCCCCGAACACATGGAGAAGCCACTGGTTCCCAAGGCACTTAAAACTGCGGCTCTTCTGGTGTACTGCATGGTGGGCTTATCTATTATCTCTGAGCTGTTAGGTGTCTTCTTCTACCAGGAGATCCAGGCACAGGCAGCAGATCGTTTTGCCTCTCTCTTGGGCGTTACCGATTTCCAGAATGGGGTAGCATCACAGGACGCCTTTGAGACACAGGTACAAACGGTAGGCACGGTCATAGGGCTATCTTTCTCCCTACTCATCAACGGTGCGGTTGCCTTCATGGCCTACCTCATGGTCAAGGGCCATAACTGGGCGCGTATCGTACTGACCATCCACGCCGCACTGACTGCTACGGGGGTCTTCGGCGTAATCCTGTGGTTCGTCTTCTTCCACTGGTCCATGCTCGTAAGTTTTCTGGCTGCTGTGCTGGCAATCGCTGCCCTCTGCTTTTTCTGGCAACGCCCCGCGAACGAGTACATGCAGCGCAGCCGTATCTACAAGCAGTGGGTTCAGCAGCAGTCCTACCTTGCTTCTCGCCCCTAAAAGCAGCCCTGTTTGCTGCTAGGCAGGGTTGAAAGGCCAGGCGACCAGTAAACTGGTGGGGTAAGCTCCCAAGCATGTGCTCCTTCTGCCTGTGAGCGCGCTGGTATTTGCCAGCGTCAGACAGGGGGAGGCACAGTATGCTTGGGCACATCCCGGAGGCTAGTTCAAGAAGAACCGGCACCCCTACCAAGGAATCGAAAAGCGAAACGTAGCATGGGCAAGACGAGCAGGGTCATTTATCAACCGCGTGAGGCGGTGGATTATCGTCTCATCGATATGGCACCCTATATCCAGTCAGGACGACTCGTGCCCGTTGGTGCGCGAAGCAAACTGAGCCTCTACCTCAAAGACCTCTGGGGGCGCCGTAGCTATATCTGGTACGACTCCCGGACCAAGGTCAGGACCCAGAACAACGAGCACCGGCTCGGTACCCTCTGGCTACTGGTCAAGCCCCTACTCGACATCGTCTTTTACGGCCTGCTCTTTGGTGTAGTGCTCAAAGCATCGCGGGGTATAGATAACTACCCGGCATACATCATCATCGGTGTTTTGATGTTCCAGTACATCTCAAGCGTTATGAATAACGCTGCCGGCGTGATGAACCAGAGCAAGCCCATGATGAGGGCTTTTTCCTTCCCTCGCATGGCGATACCGCTCTCGATGCTGGTGCGGCAGACTCTACAGATGGGCCCTATCCTTGCGGTTATGATTGTGGGTCTTATTGCTATCCCGCCCCACCAGTACCCCTCACTGACCTGGGCCATGTTTATCCCGGTTTTTGCACTTAACTCAGTCTTCCTTTTTGGGCTGTCGCTGATTATTGCCCGCTACGCATTTATTCTGCCCGATATTAAACAGCTCTTGAGCTTTGTGACACGCGTACTCATGTACGGTTCGGGCATTATCTTCCCCATTGAACGGTTCGTGAACCACCCCGTTTTGGCCCAGGTAATTCAGGCCAACCCGGTCTACATTTTTATTGACCTGTACCGGCAGGTCCTACTCAACAACAGCTGGGGCTCACTTGAATCGTGGGCCGGTGCAGGTGCGTGGACGGTTGGCACCCTGCTGGTGGGCTTCTTCATTTTCTGGCGTGCAGAGGAGGTGTTCGGCCGTGAGCTCCGCTAACCAAGAGAAGCTGGGGAGCTTTGCCCCCGGTAAACCCTACGACGATGACCACTTCCTGCAACCGAATATCGTAGTCAATAATCTTTCCGTTGATTACAAGGTATCGGCCGGACTTTTTGGCCGCCGCAAGCAAGAGACAGTACACGCCCTGCAACCCTTTTCTTTTGCGGCCTTTGAGGGCGAGTTCATCGGGCTGGTAGGGCGCAACGGCTCGGGCAAGAGTACCCTGCTCAGGGTTATTGCTGGCCTTGAATCGCCCACGACCGGCACGGTTTACGCTTCGTCTCGGCCTTCTCTTGTAGGTGTGAGCGCAGCCCTTAACCCGGAGCTAACCGGGCGGCAGAACATCATTCTAGGCTGCCTGGCTATGGGGTTGAGAAAGAGTCACATTGATGAGGCCATGCAGAAAGTCATAGACCTAGCGGGCATCGGTACCGCTATCGACCGGCCCATGCGAACCTACTCATCGGGCATGGGCGCCCGCCTGCGCTTCGCTATTTCGCTGGCGGCCAAGCCCCGTATCATGCTGGTTGACGAAGCCCTCTCCACCGGTGATGCCGCCTACGCAGAACGCTCAGCCCAGGCCATGAAAGAGGTCCTCGACCAGGCTGGAACGGTCTTCCTGGTCACCCACGCTGCCCAGACCATTGAAGAGCTCTGCAACCGCGCTATATGGCTGGACTACGGCGAGTTCGTCATGGACGGTGACGCCCGCCAGGTAGCCCGCAAATACCGCTGGTTTGCTCACAACCTAGCTCAGGGAAACAAGGAAACAGCCGCCCAGCTCCTTGCTGAGGCCAAAGCTCTGGGAGCACAGGGGTATGTTGCGGATAGCCCCGAAGAGACAGACGAGCGCTAAACCGTCACAGATCCCCCCACCACCGGCAGATTACAAGGTAAAGAACCGATGTCCCCCCATACTATTATGACTATCTACGGCACCAGGCCCGAAGCTATCAAGGTTGCTCCCATCATTAAAGCCCTTGAAAGCTCAGCTGACTTTACCCCGGTGGTTGTTTCCACCGGCCAGCACCGGGACATGCTAGAGCAGGTGCAAGAGATCTTCCATATCAGGCCGGACTATGAGCTGGATATCATGCAACCTGGCCAGGGGCTGAACCAGATTGCCCAGAAGATTATGGGCGGGCTAGACCGGGTTCTTCAAGAGCAGAAGCCTGCGGCTATTATCGTGCAGGGTGACACCACCTCGGCCCTGTACGGCGCGTTGGCGGCTTTTAACCTGCAGATCCCTGTGGTGCATATGGAGGCGGGCTTACGTTCGGGTGATCTGGCCTCTCCCTTCCCAGAAGAGGGGAACCGTAAGCTTATTAGCCAGATAGCATCGCTTCACCTGGCTCCGACCGATAGCTCCCGGCGGAACCTGCTCCATGAAGGTGTCGGGCAGGGCGACATCCGGGTTACCGGGAACTCCGTCATCGATGCCTTGCTGTCTGTGGTGGAGAGGGGCCAGCCCAGCAACCAGCAAGATATTGAGGGTGTCTTGAACTCGGGGCGCAGAATTATTGTGGTCACCAGCCACCGCCGGGAAAATTATGGCCGCCCCATGGAAAATATTGGCCGTGCCCTGGCCCGTTTGGCTCAGAGCTACCCAACCGACCTGTTTGTCTTTCCCGCCCATAAGAGCCCGGCCACCCGGCAGACCATCCTACCTCTGCTTGAAGACCTGCCTAACCTGATGGTGATTGAGCCACTGGACTACCAGGAGTTTATCTGGCTGCTAGAAGCCAGCTACCTGGTGCTCACCGACTCCGGGGGCTTGCAGGAAGAGGCTCCGAGCCTGGGTAAGCCGGTACTGGTCCTGCGGGAGACCACAGAACGCCCCGAGGCTGTTGAGGCTGGTACGGTGCTGCTTGTCGGTACCGGTGAGGAGGACATCGTTGCAGAGGCTTCAAAGCTCCTAGATTCTGAGGACACCTATCGGGCCATGGCTGTTGCCACCAACCCCTACGGTGATGGCAAGGCCGCTGAGCGAACTGTTCAGGCGCTCAGCTTCTTTCTGGGCCTGACCGACAGCGAACCCGAGGAGTTTGCTGTGGGTTTAGCGCCAGAGACCTTTGGTGTCAATGACGGCTTTACCGGCTAAGGCTGTTGCGGGCACCTGCTTGAACCGGTCGTGGTCAACGAGCAGGAGCACCAGATCCGCCTGGGCTATGGCGGGGTCACAGTCTGTCAGCTCAACCTGCCCCAGCTGGCTGAGGTGGGCTGGGAGCCGGTCGATGTGGGGCTCAACTACCAGCAACCGTGCCCCCGGAATCTGGTGAGTCAGCTCCGTGAGGATTTCCAGAGCGGGGGATTCCCGCAAATCGTCAATGTTGGCTTTAAAGGCTAGGCCAAGTACGGCGATGGTGGGGCGATCCAGGTGGGCGCTTTCTGCCTGGACCTGCTCTATAACCCAGCCCGGTTTTGAGTCGTTGACCTGACGGGCTGTTCTAATCAGCCGCGAATTGTGGGGGTCGGCTGCAACAATGAACCAGGGATCGACTGCGATGCAGTGCCCGCCAACACCGGGGCCAGGTTGCAGGATGTTAACCCGCGGGTGGTGGTTGGCCAGGTCGATCAGCTCCCACACGTTCACACCAAGCTGGGCAGCAATCATCGACAGTTCGTTGGCGAAGGCGATATTGACGTCTCTGAAGGAGTTCTCGGTCAGCTTGACCATCTCTGCGGTGACATCGTCTGTGGCTAGGAGTTGGCCGGTGCAGAACCGTGCGTAGATCTGCTGGGCCCGCTGGGTAGCGGTGGGGGTCTGCCCGCCGATTACCCGGTCGTTGCTGATCAGCTCTTGGAGTGCCTTACCGGGCAGGATACGCTCGGGGCAGTAGGCAAAGTAGATAACAGGTTTCCCCCCGGGGTTTTCCTGCCCATCTGCCACCAGGTCGGGGCGCAGCGAGATAATGTGCTGGGCCAGTTTCTGGGTGGTTGTGGGGGGAGAGGTCGATTCAAGAATAATCAGCTCCCCGCCCCTGAGCTGGGCAGCGATGCTACTAGCGGCGGCCATGATGTAGCTGAGGTCGCCGTCTTTCTGCTCGGTAAAGGGGGTGGGAACAGCGATGATGTAGGTATCTGCCGGGGGAACTTGGGTGGTGACGGTCAGGTTGCCGCTTGCCAGGGCGCTTGTGAGGGCTTGGTCAAGACCAGGCTCCACAATGGTGACACGACCCTTGCTGATGCTCTCAACGGTTGCAGGGTTGATGTCCACGCCGATCACACGCGCCCCGCTTTGAGCTAGGACGACAGCTGTCGGCAGGCCAATGTAGCCCAGACCGATGAAGGCAATAGTGGGGGAATCCATGACTACTTATCAAAACTTTCAGAAGAAATCTTCGGTATTACACTTAATTTACCTCAGTGCAGTAGTTTATACCGTGGATATCGGCTAAACCCCACAAGCTGCTCGTGAGATTACTTGGCGGCAGAGCTGTAGTATTAAACTGGCGATAACTCCACCCCGTAGCCTGGGGAAGAACCCCATAAGGTTTCGATGCAAAAAACGAAGCAGCCAATGAGTAAGGAAGACTATGTCTGACCAGAGGAAAGTTCTCACAATTGTTGTGCAAGCAACCACAGCATTGGATCCTGAGTCAGAGATATATCGCTATATCATGCGTGCTTCCTTGCTGTGGGAAAACAGCTACAGCATCGAGGTTGTAGACCAACAGCTGGATGTTCATCGGTTACGCGAACTGGTTCAGAGCCTCGACAGCAAATATGTTATTTTTATGGACTCGAGCCACATCATAAGGCCTGACTACCTGGAAAAGATGCTTGAGTACCTGAACCAGAACAGTGTATTCCTTGCAGAGCCTAAAATTTATACTGGCGCGCTGCCCCAGACCGATATCATCAAAGAAAATGACTTGGATTATTACTACAGTCGAGACACAGATATCTTCGGCATAGCCTTCAACACAAGTCGTTTATCTCATATTCTAGATGTATTTCGCGATATTGATATACATTCCCTATACATTGCCTACCGCCTGTACTGGGGTATTGAAAAAATTACCCCTCTGGAAGCTGGTTACTCTGTCTCATCTGTTACTAAGGTAGCAAATGGTCTGAAGATAAACCGTGGAATAAAGAGAATTCTCCCCGTCGCCTCTACAGGCTCGCTGGAGATGCGACTGTATATACTTCGGTTGGTGATACTTTTCTTGCGGGGGGTCCGCCAGAAAAATTCAACCGATATATCTATCATCCATCTCAAGGAAATAATAAACTTTTATCGCCTGGATGAGATTTATAAGTATTCGGAAGCGTTACATTCATTTGAGACAGGTTTCTTGATCTGGCTTGCAGACTCCGTCCAGGACCAATATCTCTATAAGCAGCTATCAGACTCAGATATATATCTAGAATTCAACCGGAAAAGCCCGGGCGAAGATAATTTCTTGCTCTATAGTCTTGATTTTGCTGGGAGTGAGGTTGAGGTCTATAAATCCTATCTTCCTAAAGAGCAAAGGGCATCTTTTAACAACCCGAAGTCGTATGATTTCTACTCTAGCCCCATAACCCCTGACTCAACAATTATCTTCTTTGATCGCCCAATGCAGGCTGATGATAATGCTGAGCACTTATACGCATACTTTATTAAAAACTACCCTAATTACCATAACGCCTACTTCGCATTGAACCCCAAGTCCAAGGATTGGGAACGCCTGCTGTCACTGGGTTTCAACCTTATACCTATATTCAATGAGGAGTTTTACGAGAAGTTCCTTATCTCCGACCTGGTCGTTTCATCCCAGATCTACTCACTCAACTATAGAGGTAAGAGCCTGGCAAATTCACGTTTTGTCTACCTTCAGCACGGGGTGCAGCTCAACGATATGACTGACTGGGTTCTATCTAAGTTCTTTGATGTGTTTGTTTCTACGGGCAAGGTGGAATATGACTACCTCTCAGCTCTTGCTCCCAAAGAGACGATAAACTCTGGCCTCCCAAGGTTTGAAACTTTGGCTAAGAAGGTAGGGGAGACTAAACATCTGCTATTTATGCCAACATGGCGTTTTAATCTGCAAAACAGCTCTACAGAGCAGTTCATGGAGTCAGATTATTTTAAATCAATCAATAATATTTTCACTGATGAAAATTTGCTAGAATTCCTTGAAGAAAACGATAAGGAACTAATAGTACAGCTACACCCTAATACCGCTAAAAGATCTGGTTGTTTCAATTTCTCAGATAGGGTCAAGCTGTCGGATTTGAGCTACAGCGACGCGATTTCAGCAGCTGAATTTATCTTTACGGACTACAGCTCAGCGGTCATTGATGGTTCCTTCGTAGGAATCCCCATTGCTTACTACCAGTGGGATGCAGAGGAGTTCTTCAACGATCAGCCTTACGATGCACGGCTTAGCTACGAAGATGATGCGATGGGGCCTCTTTTCACCCAGCACCAACAAATAATCAACCACATTATTTCAGGCAAATACAAAGAGATTGACCAAAAATATGAACAGCGACGAGCAGTATTTTTTGAGGGTGTAGAGCTATCCAAAATTAATTCTCGGATTGTCGAAAGGATGCTGAGTCTTTAAAAATGAATAAACGAGCACTTTTATACAAGAGGAAAATTAGGAACGCTGCCAAGAAGGTTGCTTTCTCTGACGTATCACGAAGCATCGCCCGGGAGATTTATTCCCTCTCGAGAAGAAGCGCTCTGGTCTCTGCCGGGATTGAACGGACTAACTCCTCAGAAATTTTTGGACGTCTCTCATCCGAGCGCCTTCCAGAGGGTAAGTACTTCGCAAAGCTGACTATCAAGGACTGGGAAAATCACCTTGACAAGAGATTTAAGCTTTTTCAAGGTAATAAGCTCATATACGGCAACCAAATTGAAAAGCCTGCCCGAGGTTTCCCCCTTGAATATAGAAATATAGTTGTTTCGTCCCGTAGGCTTGAGAACTTTAGCCTGTCTATAGACGCTCCGTTCACGTTAGCTATTAGCCAGGGGGCCTTCTCGACCCAGCAGCAGACTGACTATGACTTCAAGTATGGTGTAGAGCAACACGGGGACGTTTTCTACTCTCTCAGAGGAAATAAAGTTAATCCCCGAAAAATCATCATTACCTTCCCCGGTTTTGGGCCATCGACCACCAGAATCCCCTACTCTGTCAGTTACCTAAAGGCCTTGACAGATAAAGATCTCAAGGACACCCTGATGGTCTGTTTCCAGGATCGCTACATGGTTTCTGGTACTTACATGATTACCGACAGCGCCGGGCGACCTCTCTACAGTAGGGTCAAATCTGCCATAGATTCGCTTTTGCGTGAGTACAACTTGCAGGACCGAGATATGCTACTCTTCGGTGCCTCTAAGGGAGGGTCAATAGCTATTTACTATGCCCAGGAATACCCGGGTGCTCAGCTGGTGGTTGCTGTTCCGCAGATGAATCTGCCTTACTATATGAATAAACCTTTCTTTAGGAACAACTTATTCCTGGTTCCTGAAATTCACAATATTGAACAGCCAGAGAGTATTTTAAGAAGATACTTCCGTGAAGGTCGGAAAATCGACTATTTTTACACCAATTCTGATGAACTCAGTAACCACTCCCTCATCGAGTTTGCGCGTGATATTCCTGGTCTGACCAAACACAGAATCAACGGCAAGCATGGAGACGTAGCGAGAACAGCACTGCCCTCAATTCTCAATATCATGCGAGGTTTTCTTGGAGTCTCCACGGTCAAGGAGATTAGGGCTGAAACCCTGCGGACCTTCTCCGATGAATCCTTTATCTTTGGACAGGCCAGAATTCAGACAGGAATTAGCCGTACAGACCCTATCAATTGGTACCTGGAAGGCAACCTAGGGAGAAGCGTCTTTAGGGTTCTGCTAACGGATCATTCCTATGACTTTGTTAAATATTCTGACAGAAGCCAAAGAATTATCCCTGCCTATGACCTGGTTGAATCGATCAATACGATTGTTGGTTTGGGCGCAGACGGTTCCGTCTATAAGGGGCGGTTCCCTAACCATCTTGAACGCTCACCGGAGCATAGGAATAAGCTTATTTCAGAGTTTCAGCCCATATTGGATGATACTCAGGGGGTCGTCAAGGAATACGCCATAGTTAATGGGGCCACCTATAGTCGTTTCAAATATGTGGCTCAGCCGATTCAGGCTGATGGCAGGACCGTAGAAGTCCATTTCGTGGATGACATCACTAACATCGCAAAGATTAGAGCGGCGGCCAAGCAAACCCATCCCACTAAGACCCTCATTATCGTTGAGTCGCAGGACGAGATGACTTTTGCCAACCTATTTGCTCTGCGATGCGTGATGACTCTCAAGGGTCAGCGCCTGAGAATTGTGCTCCATAGCTGTGGGCTGGATGCAAGTGATGTCAAAGCACTCGTGAAGACAGATTGGATTTATGTGCAAGTTGTACTGGTCCGCGCCGTCACTAACTTGAACATGAGCCGTAGGCCTTTTAGCAACTGGATCAGAAAACGTCGCCTGAATATTCTGCAGAGTGCCCAGAATGAAATGCGTGCGCTAGGAGCTGAAAATTATAGTTCACCTAATAAAAATGTTTTGCGGTTACCTGCGCATCCACAAGAATTCACAATGGAAGTAGAGGAGGCCTCTTCGAGGGACAACATCAAGCAGGAAGAAAATATAGAGTATGCTATTTTGCGTGAGGACCCGATGGAAAAGAGTGATTCCTCAAACCTGTTTGAAACTAAAATCACGGGCGAAGATGATTTTGTTATATCTCGGAAGAACCTCATTAAAAAATCTGGAAAGAAAAGTAGGAGGAAGTAGCAGAGATGGTTGCTTTAAACACTATTAAGCCTTTTGAAGATGACAAGGGAAATCGAATTATCTTTGAAGGAAACCCCATAGAACAGAACGTATCTGTTATTTTTCGGGGAAGTGGTAACACTCTACGTATAGATAAAACTGCAAGGATACGAAAGCTATCTGTTCGATTTGATCAGGATAATGGTTTCTGTGAAATTGGCGGTAACGATGCCACAGTTTCCTATTTCCAGGGTCATATCCGTGTGGGAATTGACTCAAGGGTGGTAATCGGGCAAAACGTATCCGCTACTAACCCTATGCAAATCTCTGCTGTTGAAGGTACCACTGTTTCAATCGGTGAGGACGTTATGGTAGCTGGTAGTGTTAAAATTCGTGGCGATGACGGGCACCCAATTTTCGATGTCCGAACTGGTAAGCGCATCAATTTTGCCCAAGATGTAAAAATCGGGAACCATGTTTGGTTGGGTCTGGAATCAATCATCTTTGGAGGCTCAGAAATAGGGGATGGAAGCGTTGTCGGAGCTCGTTCTGTCGTTACAAAAAAATTCCCCAATAATGTTATTGTTGCGGGTCAGCCGGCAAAAATAATTCGTAGGAACATTGCCTGGGAACGCCCACATCTCTCTATGACTAACCCCCCTTATAAAAAGACAGAGTTGGATGTCCCTAAATCAGAGGACTACTGGAATATCACCACTGATTTATAGTGTATGTGGTCCCTATTTAAGGTCTTAAGCTGTATAAAAATATAAATTTTAGCCGAGAATGGGGGAAACCGCTCAAGCTTATCTTAAGTATCTTTTTATGTGATAAGCAGGAATTACTACATTTTCATTTTCCTTTTGTGAATCTGAGGTCTAGTTAGGGCGGTAAGAGAGCTGGCTATCTAGAGGTGGTTGAATAACTGGCTACAACAGTTTTTCTCTCCTTGTAGCATTGGGTTCTCCGTAGCTAAACCCAACGAGTTGAGGAAAGCTCCTGCCTCCTGTTTTAGAGCCTCCGGCCGGATGAGAGCCACGCCGGGGGTTTCTAACAGATTCCTGGCCCGCTTGAGCTGGGGGTCATCGGGTGCTACCACCAGCGCAACCGGCACACCCACCAGCAGGGCATCATCGGCTACGGACGAATAATCGGTCACCAGGGCACACGAGCGCACCAGCGCCTCCTGGAACTGGTGGCCAAACACCAGCTCAACACCCAAACCCTCACCCAAGTGAGCCACCCGCTCCTCCATGTTGGGGTGCACAAAGAAGACCGGGCGCACACCGCGCTGGCCCAGCCGCTCACAGGCCTCAACCCAAGGCCCCACCCAGGAGCCTACCCAGGCCCGAACCTCATCATCTGTTGCGGTCACTAGGCTCTGCTGCCAGGTAGGGGCCACCAGCACCCTATCGCGCCGAACCTCACCAGCAGCTAACTCGTACAGGCGGTCGTGGCGGGGTAACCCCAGCTGCCAGACCTCCTGGCGGGTCAGCGTGTAGCAGGACCCATCACCCACAATGGCCTGGGTTTCGCTGTCCAAGGTAGTGAGCATAAGGTCAATCCGGCGGGGGTTGAGCCAACGCCAGTGATCGCGCCGCAAAATACCGTGCTGAAGAAAAACAAGCCGCTGATCAGGCCCTAAAGCAGCCAAAATAGGGGCTAACCCGGGCGCACTAATATCGCTGACCAGCAGGTTACTGGCTCGCCTGCCAAGCTCTTGAGCCTGGGCACTAGCCACCTCTACCAGGGTGAACCCCTCCTGCTCCAACCTGGCCCAGTCGGGGCTCTGCCTGCAGAGCAAGAAAACGTGCTCCACCTGGGGTGCGTGGGCGCTGGCGTAGCGGTAAAAAGCCTCCGCATTATCACCGGCCCGGTGCTCCCTATCCGCGTACACCCAGACCTGCCGCACCTGCGCGGGCTGAACCTGGCCCGGTGCGGCAGACCCTTGACCTGAACGGCTCGTGAGCGCCCGCTTGAGCCGCCACAGGCCCTTCATAGCCTGCATGAGCAAGGGCGGCCTCTCCACTGTCTTACCCGGTGGAGGGGGAGTGGGCTGGGCAAGAGGCTGGGCAAGCTGACGGAGCAGAAGCGGTGTACCAGCGTAGGGGCTAACTTTTAGGTCAAACCCAGCGACCCGCATGCTAGGGGCCTGCTCAAACCAGAGAATACGTTCCCGCACGAACTCCACACCAAAGAGAGTGTGGCTCACCCACTTAGCGGTCACAGGCTCTACCGGCTGGCCCTGCACCGTAAATACCTCTGCGGGTACGTCCTGGCCTGCCGGGAGCGCATCGCCCCGGTAGAAATAGGTGAACTTCTGTACCGGGCGCCAGGACCGCTTAGCATAAGAGAACACCTGGCGGCTGGTCAGCGGTGCATAGGGCAGAGCATCCACCTGGGCAGAACGAGCCAGCAAGAGCTGCCTGCGGTCTAAGCCCAGGGGCAGAACCGCAAAGCCTTCCAGCAGGCTAGTGTCAATCTTCCCCAAGATCTGCTCTATGTAACCGGCGCAGGTTCTGCGGACCTGCCCAGGTAGTTCAAGGGCGGGCGAGAACACCTGACGGTCAATCTGTAGGTAGTGGGCCAGCTCGTAGAGGAGCTGGTTCTGCAACCACAGTGGCAGGGGCCTAGAGCTCTGTGACCAGGGCAGGTAAAAGCGCTCGAAGGGCAGGGTGTACTTGAGCGGAGCAGACCAGGCAGCGCTGGTCAGGGACCGCTGGTGCCCCACCCGGTAAAGATAGCGCGCACCCGCGCACACACCCACACCTCTTGCCCGGCAGGCCAGCAGGAGCCGAACGATAAAGTCAGAGTCCTCAGACCAGTTAACCCCCTCATCAAACCGCAGACCCGTAGTCGCAAGCACCTGCCGGTTGAAAACAGCCGCCGCCACCGAAGTACCAATCATGTGTGGCTCATCGGTCAGGCTCACCCACCGACTACCCTGCATAAACCGGTAGCGCAGGGGGTGAACCTCCTGGGGCTCAGCATCGTGTTCCTGCTGGTCCAAGCGCATAATCCTGGTGTGAATCAGCGGGCTGGACGAAAAATCCTGGTCGGCGTGCTGGGCTATCAGCTCACCGAGGGCTTCAAAGTAACCTGGGGACACGGTGTCGTCCGCATCCAAGAAGGCCACCCAGTCCATTGACTCAGCTACCGCCGCCCCCAGCCCCACATTGCGGGCGGCCCCAGCGCTACAGGCAAAAACATTCCCCTGCCCCGTCCTGAGCACCCGCACCTTGGTGTTGGTGGCAGCTAGCTCCCGCGTAGCTTCTAGAGCTTCTGCATTATCGGCCACCACAAAAATACGCTCCACCAGCGGCGAGCGCAGGCTCTCCAGAGCCTGGGCCAGGTAGGGGCCAGAACCGGCTACCGGAATAATGACCGAGAACCTAGCACTCACGCGCCCTCCACCCCGCAGATTGAGTTAGCCCACTCCTGGGCGACCTCCTGAAAGTCAAACCGGGTGGCGTAGGACTGCGCGGCGGCACTTTGGGCAGCCCACAGGGGCCAGGAGGTATGTTCTACGATGTAGTCCACTATAGCCTCAGCTGAGGGGAAGACCCAGCGATCCGAGAAAATATCGGTCACCCCCGTGCGTTCTAGGAAAAGGGGGACTGCGCCCGAAGCCATGCCTTCGGCAGCGGCCAGGTGGAAGGTCTCACGGTCACTGAGCGAAAGGATCCACCCGATTTTGCTGAACCAGGATTCCACGTTAGCGCCTTGGGTTTCAAAGACAAGGTGCTCCCGTAACTGGGGGGAACTACCGATGCGCTGGTAGAGCTGGCGGTAAGCATCCACTTCTGCCAGGTTCTTGTTCCACAGCCAGGAGAAGCGCCAGGGAGCGCGCCCGCGCAGGTGGAGCATGTAACGCTCATCGTGGGCGAGTAGATTCTCCAGGACCTCCACCGCTAGGTCAGGGCGTTTGAGGAAGGGCGTGAAACCGAGCATACCCAGGTGGTAGGGAGCGTCCTGCCGCTTGGGGCGGCTGAAGGCATCAAACTCGATTGAGTTACCGATGACCTTGATTTTGTGCCGGTCCCAGCGGTGTAGGGAGAGCACCTGCTGCCGGTAGAACTCCGAGACCAGAATGAGCTGGTCTACCCGGCTGAAATTGAGGTCGGTAATCCAGGTGGCTTGAGCCTCAAAACCGTGCAGGCGAATGAGCAGGCGTTTACCGGCGGGCAGGTTGTGGGAGTACCAGATGGCGTTACGGCCAGCCCATTCGCAGAGCACCACATCGGCCCAGTCCATGAGTTCTTGGTGGTTGTGATCGGTAGGGGCAGCGTCTTCGAGTGCCCACTCTTGAAGCCTGACCTCCACCTTATTGGCTTTTTCGAGCATACGAATGATGCCGGGGGTGAACCGGAAGTCGTGGCTACTGATGAGGACCTTGAGCGGTGGGAAACTCAGGTCTTGGAGCTTGAGCATACGGAGTACCGGTTCAAGGTGTGCCAGAGTGCCCACCGAGCCGTCTGCCCCGGGCACTGAGTACTCAATGAGGGAGCGGGAGGCTGTGTCATTGACCAGTGTGTAGTCGGCCAGCCGAATGATGGTTTCTATATTTTGGCTGGTGCTGTCGTAGAGGGATTCGGTGTGGCTGGGAATATCGGGCAGAACCGCGACCAGGGGTAGCTGCCGGTTCCACTGCTGGGCCACCGCGAAAGCGGCGCTGTAACCGACCACAAACACCAGCTGGGCCTGGGTCTTGCCTGCCTGGGCCTGGACTTCATCGGTGATGGTAGCGAGCGGCTGCTCTTGGGTAAGGACGTGTGCCTCAAACCCTAGAGAATGCAGGTTTACTTGGAGCCTGAGCGCGGCCTGGTCAAGGCCAGAGAGATTCTTACCTCGGCCCCGGTAGATGAGAGCGGTGGTCATGGGCGGGCCTTCCTGTGGTCCTGCTGGGTGTAGGCCAAGAGCTGTTGCAGGAAGGGTGAGAGGGCGTAGTCGGCGCCCTGGAGGTCAGTTAGTTGGGCTGTCACCGCCTTGCGGAGCCGTTGGTGGGCGCTCAACAGCCTAAAGGAGGCCGGTGGGCCAGCGGGCACCCTTGCATTATCAATCAGCACGGGGGTGGTGTAGGAGCGCCTGGCCTGGGAAATCAGGGCCAGGAGCTCGTCGAAGAGGTGTTCGCCGCCTGCCTCTAGGGTTCCCGCCCAGCTCCCCTGAGTCAGGGCGCGGGTTTCTACCAGAAAGTAGCTGGCCTTGAGGGTGGGCGCTACCGCGTAGGCCCAGCCGGGGTTGAGCGCTACCAGGTTCTGCTTGCACTCCTGCGCGAGCGCGGGGGAAACTACCCCGTAGGCTTGTGCCTGTTTCCAGTGCGGGGGCAGGGCAGAGAAATCTTTGCCAAAGAGCATGCCCGCCAGAATCTGGGAGCCTGCCGCTACACGGTCCTCATCGACCTGGCTAATGACCCGGCCCAGAGCTACCTCGTCGGAGCCGGTGCTGATAGCGCCCCTGGTGTCGTCTTCGTTCAGGGAGCGCTGGGTGAACCGAAAGAAGCTAGAGAGACCAGCCATAGGTACCTTTCAGGGAGGGGACTGAGCCCGGGGCTTTAGAAGAAGATGTGCTGCTGGCTGAGGCCGTAGTGGTGGAGCCGTGCCTGGGCCAGAACCCGGGAGTCGCTGATATCCCAGGTGTGCTTGGCTCCCTGCCCTGCTGCTCTGCGTACCTGCACAAAGTTGAAGCGGTCAGCGGAGTAAATACGCCCGCCAGCTTGAGCCACAGATTCTAAGAAGGCGGTGTCTTCGCCGGTGGAGACGTCCTCAAAGGGGTGGGCCTGGAAGATGCTGCGGTAACCTAGCAGGGTCGGGCCTGCGACGAAGTCAGTGAAGCGGTGTTCGCGTTCTGCCGCCCGTACCACCGTTGCCTCAAGGCCTTGCAGGTGCATATAGTATGCCTGTTTGCCAACCACATCGGCGCGGGAGAAGCGTAGGGCGTGCAGGGAGTCCTCCAGGTAGTGGGGGCCGTAGAGGTCATCGTCATCCATCTTGGCAAGGACTTGCCCCTGTGCCGCATCAACAAGCTGGTTCAGGCAGTAGCCCAGAGAGCGTTCACTACCTGCGGTCAGCAGGCGTGCCCGCTCAATCCCGGCCTGACGGGCACGGTCCTGGAAGGTGCGAGAATCGAGGGTGAAACCGTGGGTCAGCAGAACCAGTTCAGCTTGCACCGTCTGCTGGCCTACCTGTTCAAGGAGGTGCTCCACCTGTTCAGGGCGGCAGGTAGAGGCAATGACGCTGACACTCGGTTGCCCCAGGGCGAAGGGCCCGGTCAGCTTTCCTTGGCTTGCCAGCGCATTGAGAATGGTCAGTGCCCGGTGGGAATAGGTGTGCTGTGACCAGATGTGTCGCTGGGCCAGGTGAACCTGCCGGTCCCGGTACTCACCGCTTGCTAGTAGGGCGCGGGTTGCCTGACGCGCTTGGTCTTCGGTGCCTGCCACCTGGATCATAGTCTCGTCAAAGTAGCTGGTAATAGCGGCTGAGGGGCTGGTCAGTACGGGTGTTCCGCTGGCTAGAATCTCAAAGATTCTGCGGGCGCACATGCTCGGGGAATCCACCACCGAATTGACGTTCAAGAAGACCTTATAGGCCTTATAGGCCACCAGCATCTGCTGGTAGCTCTGGCTGCCCACGACGTGCTCGGTGAGCGGCTGGGGGAACTGGTAGCGTTCGTCCTGACCTAAAAAGCGGGAGAAAATCTCAAAAGGCTCACCAGCCTGGGCCGCTCCGGTGCGGGCACCCTTGAGCAGGTAGTCCATCTGCTCGCGGCGCTCAGGGTATTTGTGGGCAAAGTAAGAACCTGCAAAGGCCGCACCACGCTCTGCTACCCCGTGGTGGGGGCGCACCGGGTTGTGCACTGCTGGCTGGGCGGCAAAAGCCAGAGGATAGACCCGTTCATGCCCCAGCTCTTGCTGGTAGCGGGTGACCATGTTGCTATCGGAGGTAAAAACAAAGTCAAAAAGCGCGGCAGTAGCAAGGAAGTCCTCAAAATGCGGGGGGTCCTCCTTGTTCCAGAAAACAGAGGGGATGCCTTCTTGCCGGGTGTAGGCCAGAAGCTCTTTGACGGCAGGGCGCGGGGCTGATTCCCCGGTTAGGTGGTACTGCCAGGTACCGTCGTTACCGGCCCAGGCAGACTCCACCAGCAGAAAATCAGGCTTCTCGCGCTCTAGGACCTCTCGCCAGTTCTCCGGGGTGATAGCTAAAGTGGTGAACTCAAAACCCCAGGCCAGCGCAGAAAAATCATCCAGAATAGTAGCCACTTTTAAGCCCTCAAAAACCGGAGGGTAGCTGGGGTAGTCTAGGGGCAGGAAGTCAAGACGGTAGCCAGCAGGGGTTTTTCGGTCCTTGCTGACCTGGGGGACCGCGCCGACGGCTTCCTCGCTGGCTAGGCCTAAACCTTTGCCCCCGCTGCGGGAGCGGGAACTAAAGGCCGCACCGCCAAAGTGGTTCGCCATGACCTGACGCCGCCTGAACTTACGGACCTGCCTCAGGCCTCCTCGGCGAAAGTGCCAGAGCGCGCGACGTAGTTCAGAGGGGGACAAAAGCTGGGGCACCGCTACTCCTTGACTCAAATAGGCAGATACAATAAACCTACCGCACCGTCAGCGGCGAATACATAAGGGAGAGCATGACAGTAGGAAATCAGGTACAGAGGGTCTTTATCTACGGCTCTTGTGTTGCCCGCGATACCGCTGAGTATTTGCCTGAAAACTATCGGGTAGTCGGCTACACCGCCCGGCACTCCTTGCTTTCGTGGGCTACCGATGCCAGCTATAAGCTCCCTGCAGACCTGGAGCTGAGCAATAAATTTCAAGATAAGATGCTTCGCGCCGACTGGGCCGGTCAATCCTTGGATTCCCTGCTAGAGACCGCAGACCAGTATGACCTGATCCTGTGGGATATCTTCGATGAACGTCACGGGGTCCACTGGTTTAGCACCGGTGAGGTTGTGACCCGCTCTATCGACTTGGTTGCCTCCAAGCCGGCTATGGGCCTGATTGAGGACGGCACCCACGTTGCCTTAGGCGCTGAAGAGCATTTCCAGAGCTGGTGCGAGAAAGCAGACGAGTTTATTGATGCACTGACCGAACACGGTGCCCTTGCTAAGGTGCGCCTTCTGCGCCTGCCCTGGGCCGAACAGACCAGTGCCCATGAGCCTACCCCCGTCAGCATGGGAATTAGCGCCCAAGAAGCCAACCAGCTCACGGTGCCCTACTACGACTATGTGGCGCAGCGGGGCCTACCTATCATTGATGTTCCCGCAGACCTTGTGGTAGCTGACCCCGGCCACCAGTGGGGTCTGGCCCCTTTCCACTATGTGCCTGAGGTCTACCACTACCTGCGGGATGCGATCGTCAACCCCGCCCCGGAAAGCTAGGCTCTCATGACCTCCACCGCCAGTAGTGCACCCCTTAAAGAGCAGGCCCAGGACCTGCTCGCCCAGCTCACCGGCGCCCCTGAGGCCCGGTTCCACCCCGGCCAGTTTGAGGCTATCGAAGCGCTGGTAGAGCACCGCCGCCGCGCCCTGGTGATCCAGCGCACCGGCTGGGGTAAATCTGCGGTCTACTTCATCTCGGCCCTGCTCCTGCGCCGCCAGGGCAGCGGCCCCGCCCTGATTGTCTCCCCGCTGCTGGCCCTGATGCGTGACCAGGTGCTGGCCGCCGCCCGCGCCGGTGTACGAGCCGCTATGGTCAACTCATCGAACGTGACCGAATGGGCGGCAATCCGCGCTGACCTGGCCGCCGGTGAACTAGACGTTTTGCTGGTGGGCCCTGAACGCCTGAACAACCCGGACTTCCGCCTGAACTGGCTCCCTGAGCTGGTGCGCGCCTGTGGCCTGTTGGTGATTGACGAAGCCCACTGTATCTCTGACTGGGGCCACGACTTTAGGCCCGACTACCGCCGAATCCGTGACCTTATCGCCAACCTGCCAGCTGGTGTGCCTGTTCTGGCCACTACCGCCACCGCTAATGAGCGTGTAGTTGAGGATGTTGCGGAGCAACTAGCTATCCAGCAGGGTGGGCAAGCCGGCCCTGACTCGGTCTTTATTCTGCGCGGCCCACTTTCCCGTGACTCTCTGCGGCTGGGCGTTCTGCATCTGCCCACCGCCACCGATAGGCTGGGCTGGCTAGCAACCCACCTGGGGAGCCTACCCGGCTCTGGGATCATCTACACGCTCACGGTGGCCGCTGCCGAAGACACCGCCGCTGCCCTGCGCGCAGCAGGCTACCCGGTACTGCCCTACAGCGGGAAAACCGATGCGGACGAGCGGGCAGAAGCCGAAGAAGCCCTCAAGGAGAACCGGGTCAAAGCCCTGGTTGCTACCAGCGCCCTGGGCATGGGTTTCGATAAGCCGGATCTGGGGTTTGTGATTCACCTGGGCGCGCCCTCCAGCGCGGTTGCCTACTACCAGCAGGTCGGGCGTGCTGGTCGCGGTGCTATCAAGGCCGACGTACTACTTATGCCCGGTAGAGAAGACCGGGAAATCTGGGAGTACTTCGCAACTGCCAGTATGCCCACCCCCGAGAACACCGGTGCTGTTCTTGCCGCTCTTCGCCAAGCAAGCTCCGCGGGGCAGGAACTGACCGTCCCGGCGCTGGAAACTCGCGTGGATGTCAAACGTTCGTCCCTGGATCTGCTCCTGAAGGTCCTCGCGGTTGAGGGCGCTGTTGAGCGGGCCGAGAGGGGCTGGGTAGCCACGGGCGCTCCCTGGCACTACGATGCTCCCCGCTATGAACGTGTGCTCCAGGCGCGCCTGCGTGAACAGCAGGCCATGCTGGACTACCAGCGCACCAGCACCTGCCGTATGGTCTTCCTAGCCCAAGAGCTTGATGACACCATCGCCCAACCCTGCGGTATCTGCGATGTGTGCGCTGGCCCCTGGTACCCCAGCGACCTTGACCCTGCACTGACCGCGCAAGCAGGGATTACCCTCAACCGTACTGGTGTTGAAATTGAGCCGCGCGCCATGTGGCCTAGCGGTTTGGGCTCTCTGGTGTCTGAGGCAACTACGGACCATGGTAAGCCTCTTGGGGGCAGAATCGCCCTGCAGGAGCGGGCCCAAGCAGGCCGGGCCCTTGCCAGGCTCACTGACCTGGGCTGGGGCAATCGCCTGCGAGAAATCTTTGCCCTCGGCCCCGACGGCAGCCCTCTGGACGGGCCGGTACCCGCAGATCTAGGCCGTGCCAGCCTTCAAGTTCTTGCAGACTGGGACTGGGAACAGCGGCCTGTAGCTGTGGTGGGCTTGCCCTCCCCGGTGCGCCCTGTCCTGGCGTCCTCGCTAGCTCGTGGGCTAGCGGCTGCCGGTAAGCTCACCGACCTGGGCGATATGGAGTGGGTCAAAGAGCCAGAGCACTTTGGTGGCAACAGCGTCTTTAGATGCGCCGGTGTGCTGGGTGCTTACCGGCTTCCCGACCGGGTGCAAGACTACCTTGCCAGTAGCCCCGGTCCGGTCCTGCTGGTGACTGACCGTATTGACTCCCGCTGGTCTAGTACGGTTGTTGCCCGTATGCTCCGCAAGGCTGGTGCCACCGCCGTGCTACCTTATGCCCTTGCTATTACCCATTAGAACCCCTTTTCATATGAGAGCTGGTGACCGTGCCCACTATCTTTAGCGACCGCCCCCGCAACCGCGACCACGAAGCCCTCATGCGCCTGGCCCTTGATCAGGCTCGTTGTGCCCTGGTCAGCGATGACGTCCCTATCGGGGCAATTCTTGTGGATGCCTCGGGGCAGGTGATCGGCCGGGGCTATAACCGGCGTGAAGCTGATGCTGACCCTACCGCCCATGCTGAGGTCCTAGCCATTCGAGAGGCGGCTGAGCACCTGGGGAGTTGGAGGCTTGAGGGGTGCACCCTGGTGGTGACCTTGGAGCCCTGCCTTATGTGTGCTGGCGCGATTTTGCTGGCACGTATCCCTACCGTGGTGATGGGTGCCTGGGAAGAAAAAACCGGTGCGGCTGGGAGCGTCTACGATGTTCTGCGTGATCGGAAAGTCAACCACTGGGTAGAGCTCTACCCCGGTGTGCTTGAAACAGAGTGCGCTAGCTTGCTGACCACTTTCTTCCGCCAACAGAGGTAGTTAAGGTTACGCTATTCATGTGCTCGCAAGACCCTGTTTCTTGCCCACTATCCTGTATATTTGCAAAAGGTAACTGATTTTTTCAAATAAAAGAGGGGGCGGGTGTGAACAGCACTCAAGCGAACGCCATTGTTTATGCACACCAGGCACCTGTTGTCCAAGCCAGCACCCGCCGCCCGGGGCGGACCAACAAAACCCAGCTTAAGCTCTTTCAAGCTGCCATGGATATCATGAGCCAGGGCGGGCCTACGGCGACTACCGTTGAAGACATCGCTGAACGGGCCGGTGTTTCTAAAGGTACGGTCTACTACAACTTTGGGTCTAAGAAGACCATGATTGATCAACTTCTGCAGTACGGCGCTAAGCTGCTGCTGGCGGAAATGACAATGGCGAGCGATAGGGGGCTAGACCCCAAGGTCTCTCTCCGTCAGGCTCTTGAGGCGGCTATTGTCTACCTGCGGGAGCACCCCGGCTTTGCGCGCCTGTGGGTCTCGGAACTGTGGCGAGCTGGCTCTGAATGGTCGCCGACTACCGACCTGATCCGTGCCGATATTATGCGGTTTGTTCGTGAATTGATTACTAGGCTTTCGACCCGCTACAGGGTGAATAAGGAGCGTTCCGTTGAGGGGCTTTCGCTGATTATATTCGGTGCTGTTTTCATGCTTTCGATGGACGAAACCCGCCACGGTGCCCAGCGTAGTGCCAGCGAAGCCGCAGACTTGGCTATGCTCACCGTTGACGGTTACATCCTGGGCCCTGTCTAGGCCACGAACCGGTCTTGGCCTGTGCTGGCACTGGCTCTAAGTTGAGGCGCTGGGGCATCTAGGGTAAACTTTCCAGAGTTTGGTGACGTGTCCGAGCGGCCGAAGGTGCAACACTCGAAATGTTGTGTACGGTAACCCCGTACCGAGGGTTCAAATCCCTCCGTCACCGCCACAAAGAAAAACCCGTTTAGGCTAGTAGAAGCTAGGTTAGGCGGGTTTTTTCTATACCTTAAAATGTCTCTGTGATACTCGTTTGCCCAACAACTTGGCATCAAAGCAGGTGACAAGCAGGCCCAAAGAAGCCTGCCCGGAGGCCAACAAGGGGGGCAGCTTAGAAGCCTGCGAGCGCCCCATAATCAGGCAAGTGTCCGTTCAAACTCAGGGAACAATTAAAACTTTCAAAGGCCCTAGCACCCTACACAGTCCGAGCGACAGATGAAAGAGGTCAAGGGAAAAGATCCCAGGGAGGTGGGGGTTTCTGGTGCCATGGTAGTCATGCTGGTATGCCTTCTAGCAGGCTAGGGGTTGGCAGTCTCCTTGCCAGATGTGCTTAGGCCTAGCCTTCAGGGTGAGGTGTGGCTAGAGGCTGATGGTGCCCTCCCCCAGGGCCTAGGAGCTGATAGTTTTTAACTATGCGTATTAAAGTTCTGGATCACCCCCTGGTCGATCACAAAATTACCGTCCTGCGAGACAAAAACACCCCCTCACCTATCTTCCGGCAGCTGGTTGACGAGCTGGTAACCCTGCTCGCCTACGAAGCCACCCGCGAGATCCGCACCGAACCCATTGAGGTTGAAACTCCCGTGGCTAAAACCGTCGGGTCGCGCATCTCAACCCCACGCCCGCTGATCGTCCCCATTCTGCGAGCGGGCCTGGGCATGCTCGAAGGTATGACCCGTCTTATCCCCACCGCCGAGGTTGGCTTCTTGGGCATGGCTCGCAATGAAGAAACCCTGGATATTGTCACCTACGCTGAGCGTCTGCCCGAAGACCTCACTGGCCGCCAGGTCTACCTGCTTGACCCCATGCTCGCTACCGGCGGCACCCTGATTGAGGCCATCAAGTTCTTGCGCGCTCGCGGGGCTGAGCGTATTACCTGCGTGTGCGTGCTGGGTGCCCCCGAAGGTATAGCCGCTCTGGAACGCGGTGTTGAGGGTATGGCCGATATTGACCTTTTCCTGGCCGCTCAGGATGAACGCCTCAACGAAAAGGCTTATATTGTTCCTGGTTTGGGTGATGCCGGTGACCGTCTCTACGGGGTAGCCGACTAGGGCGCGATAGTAAGAACAGTTGGCCTACGGGCCAAGGTACCGCCCCTAGTTCTCACATATTAATCAGGCAGGTTGGCTTGGTTCTGCAAAGAATCGCTGACCTGCCTGAGCTGTCCCCACCCCCTGAGCGCTGGATTCTGTGACTAGCGGCTTATGGGATAGAGAGGCCTTTCCGCATCGATCTTATTGAGAACTCAGGGTATAAATTGGTGCTCGCAGGTCCCTGAACAAGGCCCTTTCCCTGTGAATACGGGTAGATTAGTTAAAAATTTATCTGAATGTTCCTTGCTTTAATTACAAATTCGGACAACGATTAAAGCTAGACAGCGACAACTCCCTCACGCACGGGATGTGCAGTCTAGCTGAGCCACACACTAGAATGCTCGATACACAGGGAGAAGGTAGGCAAATGTCAGGCGCACCGGGATATGTTCACATATCGCAACGCAATCGTTCTGCCGCACAGCGCCAGCAGGGCGCACCGAATCAAGGCCGAGCAATCAGGCAGCAGCCAGCTAATCTTCGCCCCATGACCTACAAGCCAGAACCCCAGCGAGCAGTAGCTCAAGAAAATGAGGCCCGTGGCTTCGTGATTTACGTTGGCCTAAGTGAGGAAGCCGCTGCAGCGCAGGGCACCTCACTGGTCCGCATCGTTCAGGACACCCGCGTCTACGTGCAGAACCAGGTCCCCGGCGCTGAATCTTATGCCGCCGTTGCCCTAGCCCCCTCCGATGCGCAGGGGAGCGACCTCGAAGTGGTTCGCAATGCTCTAGGCGACCCCACCGCGGTGCACTACCAGCCCGAAGTTGGCCAGCACACTAGCCACCACACGGCCGATGACTCAAAGCCCACCCACTCCGTCGGTGTACTCATTGACCTTTCCCGCCGTGAAGTTTACCTGGACGGTGAGATGCTCAACCTGACCTACAAGGAATTTGAGCTCCTCAACTACCTGGTAGAAAACGGCCAGCGCACCGTCGCCCGCGAAGAACTACTGACCAGCCTGTGGCGAGATGCCGAGGAAGTCCCCAACGAGCGCACTATCGACGTTCATATCCGCCGTCTGCGTTCCAAGCTGGGTCGTCTCTCCAACACCGTACGCACCGTACGTGGCCAGGGCTATCGCTTCTACGAGCACCCCGAGGTCGTTGTCTGGGCCGCACCCGAGTACTCCATCTAAACGGATTTGCCAGCTGAGCCCAGCTCAGCCCAGAACCCTTTATAAGGGTAAGGCCACCCTTGCACCGAGCGGGGGTGGCCTTACCGTTTGTGGTGGTGCCGGGTGTGCCGCCCGATGGGGTTAAAGTAGAGGGTATGACTGCTTCTGTTCTTGCGACCACCGTCATCGGTTCAGGCCCCCTCAAAACCGTCTTTCTGCACGGCCTTTTGGGGCGGGGAAAGAACTTTACCGCTATCGCCAAAAACCTGGGAGAGGGTGTACAAACCCTGCTCCTTGATTTACCCAACCACGGCTCAAGCTACTGGACCGATAGCTTTGACTACCGGCAGATGGCTGACCTGGCCGCCCAAGCTGTAGCCGAGTATGCCGCCGGTGAGCCGGTGGTCGTCATGGGGCACTCCATGGGCGGAAAAATTGCTATGCTCCTTGCCCTGAGACACCCGCACCTGGTCAGCAAGCTGGTCGTTATTGATATCGCCCCCGGTGAGTCCAAGGGTAGCTTCGAGGTGCTCATGGACAGTATGCTGGCTCTACCCATCGACACCTACACCACCAGGGGACAGGCCGATACTGACCTGGCCCGCACCGTTCCTGCAGCAGGAGTGAGAGCCTTCCTGCTCCAAAACCTAAAAATGTCCAAGAGCGGCAACAGCTGGGAGCCCAACCTGGTCATGCTCCGTGAGCACCTAGCGCAGATTATGGGTTGGCCGGGAACAGAACAGCAGTACAAGGGCCCGGTGCTCTGGATCGCCGGTGGCAATTCCCCCTACATCACCCCAGCAGACTTTGAGCCTATGCGCCGGCTCTTCCCCCTGGTACGGCGCTCTGTGATTAGGGGAGCGGGCCACTGGGTTCATTCGGAGAAGCCCCAGGAGACTATCTACTTACTCAGAGGCTTCTTGGGCAACCGCGACTAGGATAGGTGTATGACCGATTTTGCTCTGCCCCGCCACGATGCCCGCACCCTCATCATCATGCGCCACGCCGAGGCTGATTGGGGGCTGGATGATTTCAACCGCCCCCTGACCCGGCGTGGCCACTCCCAAGCCCCGCGGGCCGGTGCCTGGCTGGTAGAGCAGGGCCTAATCCCCGAGATGATGGTCAGCTCAGCCGCCCTGCGTACCCGGCAGACCACCACCTGGGTTTCCGAAGCGCTGGGGGAGAAGGCGCCCACAGCTAGCCTGGATGAGCGCCTCTATAACGCGCCTGCCTCCCAGCTACTGACCACTATTAACCGCACTCCCGAGGCCGTGCATTCGCTGATGCTAATTGCCCACCTACCCGGTGTGCAGGACGCAACCCTGCAACTGGCCCGGCCCGACTCCGACTACGAGGCCCTCATGGATGCCTCCTACGGATTTGCCCCGGCCACTTTGGCTGTATTCCAGGTCCAAGGGGACTGGGGGCAGCTGGTGGACGGTGAAGCTCAGCTGATCCACTGCGTTAGCTTCTAAACCAGAGGCCCCGTGACTAGGGGGGGAGCAAACACGAAAAAGCCCGCCTACTCATCGAGTAGGCGGGCTTTAGAGCGGAGACGGGGGGATTTGAACCCCCGGTCGAGTTTAACCCCGACCCTTCATTAGCAGTGAAGTCCATTCGGCCGCTCTGGCACGTCTCCTAACGCTGCTCAGCTTAACCCGTCAACCTGGCTCAGCACCACAGCTTAGACCAGTCTAGCGACAAAAAGAAGCTTGGTCAAAACGTAAGCTTTAGTAGCCGGTAGATGAGTTAGCGGTCATTGCTAGGAGGACTAAGCCAACCAGGGCTATAAACCCCAGTACGTTGTAGATAAGAGCAATCCAGCCGGTGACCTTGCCAATAGTGGCAGCGCTGCCCAGGGATTCTGCCTTTTTAGCCTGCCAAATTGCCAGCGGCCCTAAAATAAAGCCGAATATTATGAGGCCAGCGATGCCAAGAATCGTAGAAGTCTGAGCTGCTTTGTCGGCCTCAACCTGCTGGGGGCTCTTGGTGTATACCTGATGATTGGGGTAGTTGGTCATACCGTTCCTTACCGTCTGTTAAAGATAAAGCCCATCTCACGTAAGATACATAAGATGGGCTAGGTGCGGATGGTAAGGGATTTGAACCCTTGAGGCGGGGTTGCCGCCTACTGGTTTTCAAGACCAGCTCCTTCGGCCGCTCGGACAACCATCCAAATGTGCTCAAAGCACTCATCCCATGTTACACAGGCTGGAGCATAAAGCAAAATACTAGTTTCTGTGCCCTTGCTCTCGCTAGGGTAGTAAGGTCAGGCAATACCCACCGCACGATTTAGCTGAACCGCCTGCCTAGGGACAGGAAGAAAAAAAAGGGGGAGAGCATGCAAGCCATTGTTGAATCTGAGCACGGAAGCCCCGAGGTTCTGTGCGTCAGCCAGGTGCCGGTTCCTGAGCCAGGGCCGGGCCAGGTCCTCCTCAAAGTCGCTGCAGCGGGCATTAACCAGGCCGATCTTGCCCAACGTCGCGGCTTCTACCCGCCACCGCCAGGGGCAAGCTCCATCTACGGACTAGAGGTATCTGGTGTCATCGAAGCGGTCGGACCCGGAGTGGATACGGCCCTCGTCGGGGAACCAAGAGTTGCCCTGCTTGCAGGAGGTGGCTACGCCCAATACGTCGCGGTGGACCTAGCACACACTCTGCCCCTACCTGCCGGGGTCAGCTTAGGCGATGCCGCCGGCCTGATAGAGGTAGCCGCAACGGTCTACTCCAACCTGGTGCTCACCCTCGGGGTAGGCACCAGCCCCCAAACCAATCAAGGGGCCAGTCTGCTCATTCACGGGGGTACCGGTGGAATCGGCACCCACGCCATTGAACTAGCCCAGGCGCTGGGCCTCACGGTTTTCGCAACCGCTGGCACCGACGAAAAGTGCGACTATGTTCAGAGCCTCGGTGCCCACCCCATTAACTACCGCACCGAGAACTTCCGCCAGATCGTGCGGCAGGCAACCGAAGAACGCGGGGCCAACTACATTCTCGATGTGGTGGGCGGTAGCTACCTCGAAGAAAACATCAAAACCCTGGCCCTGGACGGTTCCCTCGCGGTGATTGGACTTCAGGGCGGCGCTAAAGGTGAACTGAACCTGGGCTACATGCTACCGCGGCGGCTGAGCCTGCATGCCACCTCCCTGCGCTCACGAAGTGCCGACGATAAGGCGCGCATTGTGGACGGTGTGCACAGACTTGTCTGGCCCCTAATCGAGAGCGGCGCCATCAGCCTTCATACCGACTCTGTTTTCCCCTTGGAGCAGGCCGCCCAAGCCCATGCCCGTCTCGAATCCGGGGCTCACCGGGGTAAAATTCTCCTGGTCCCTGACGCATCAGCGCATGACTAAAGAGGGGTTACAGGTAGGTGCGCTCTAAACCAAATGTCACATGAGCGAAGCAATGTGACCTATAACCCAAAGCCCGGTATAGTGTGAGCACGCACACCGCATTAAAACTGGCGGAACACGCACGATCACACTGGAGTGAGCCCATGACACAACAGAGTTCTTCAACTGCGGAGCAGGAACGCCCGCAAGCCTACATAGACCCCGAGGTCCTAGAGCAAGAACACCGCACCTGGACCCCCAAAACCATCGCTATCTGGGCACTGATTACTCTGCTTGGCGCAGTCAGTTGGTCCATGATCGCTATCTTCCGTGGCGAAACCGTGAACGCTATCTGGTTCGTCTTCGCCGCCGTCTGTAGCTACCTGATCGCCTACCGTTTCTACGCCCGGTTCATTGAAGCCAAACTGGCTCAGCCCGATGACCGCCGGGCAACCCCCGCAGAGTACGATGCTGACGGTAAAGACTACGCCGCCACCGACCGCCGCGTACTCTACGGGCACCACTTCGCCGCAATTGCCGGCGCAGGCCCCCTGGTTGGCCCCGTCCTAGCCGCCCAGATGGGCTTCCTGCCCGGAACCATCTGGATTATCGTCGGCGTTATCTTGGCCGGTGCAGTCCAGGACTACCTGGTTCTCTTCTTCTCAATGCGCCGCGGTGGACGCTCCCTAGGCCAGATGGCCAAGGAAGAGCTTGGCACCATTGGTGGTTACGCCGCGATTCTGGCAACCCTGGCCATCATGATCATCATTACCGCCATCTTGGCGCTGGTGGTTGTCAACGCCTTGGGTGAATCCCCCTGGGGCGTATTCTCCGTGGGCATGACCATCCCTATCGCCCTCTTCATGGGTGTCTACCTGCGCTACATTCGCCCCGGCAAGGTCGGTGAGATCTCAATTATCGGCTTCGTCCTGCTCATGGCCGCTATTATCAGCGGCGGCTGGGTCAGCCACACCGAATGGGGCGCCCAATACCTGCACCTTGACCGGGTCACCCTGGCCTGGTGTGTCATCATCTACGGCTTCATCGCCGCTGTTCTGCCCGTCTGGCTCCTGCTGGCACCCCGCGACTACCTCTCCACCTTCATGAAGGTCGGCACCATCGTGCTCTTGGCCGTGGGTATCATCGTGGTCCGCCCCGAAATTACCGTACCCGCCGTCAGCGAGTTCGCCTCCCGATCAGACGGCCCGGTGTGGTCAGGCTCCCTCTTCCCCTTCCTCTTTGTCACCATTGCCTGCGGTGCGCTCTCCGGTTTCCACGCGCTCATCGCTTCGGGTACCACCCCCAAGATGGTTGAAAAAGAACGCCAGACCCGCTTTATCGGTTACGGCGGCATGCTCATGGAGTCCTTTGTCGCTATCATGGCCCTGGTTGCAGCTGTCACCATTGACCGTGGTATCTACTTCGCCATGAATTCCTCAGCAGGTGCCACAGGCGGCACTGTAGAATCGGCAGCTCTCTTTGTGAACTCACTGGGTCTAACCGGTGTGCAGGTCACACCCGAGCTACTACAGGGTACAGCTGATGCGGTGGGCGAGCATTCCATCGTCTCCCGCACGGGTGGCGCACCTACCCTGGCCGTGGGCATGGCATTCATTCTGGGCAAGATGCTCCCCTGGTTCGAACTGACTAGCTTCTGGTACCACTTCGCCATCATGTTTGAGGCTCTCTTCATTCTGACCGCTGTGGATGCCGGTACCCGTGTTGCCCGCTTCATGCTGTCTGATACCCTGGGGAACTTCTTCCCCAAGTTCCGCGACCACAACTGGCGGGCAGGTGCCTGGATTACCACCGCTCTTATGGTGGCAGGTTGGGGATCCATCTTGATTCTGGGTGTAACCGACCCCTTGGGTGGCATTAACACCTTCTACCCGCTCTTCGGTATCGCCAACCAGCTCCTGGCTGCCTGTGCCCTAGCTGTCTGCCTAGCGATAGCCGCTAACAAGGGCCGTTTCAAGTACCTCTGGATTATCGCCCTGCCTCTGGCCTTCGACCTGTTGGTTACCGTGGTCGGCTCTTACCAGAAGATCTTCTCCACCAACCCCGCAGTGGGCTACTGGGCTAATCACAACCGCTTCAAGGAGGCCCTAGCCGCCGGTGAAACCTCCCTCGGCGCGGCAAAGAACGTGGAAGCAATGGAAGCCGTTGTGCGCAACACTTTCGTGCAGGGCACACTCTCCATTCTCTTCGTGGTGCTGACCCTGATCGTGGTGATTGCCGCCGTCCTGGAGGTATTCAAGGCCAAAAACGGTCACGCCCAGAAGAGCCACGAGAACCCCTATGTCCAGTCCACCATCTACGCACCGGCTGGCCTCTTCGCCACCCCGGCCGAGCGTGAACTGGAAAAGGAATGGAAGGCCTTCTACGAGAAGTACCCCGACCAGATCAGCGGCTCAGCAAGCCACAGCGGCCACTAGGAGAGCCATGCAGAAGATACGGTATTTTCTCTCACGGGCTCGCTGGTTTGCCGGGGGAGTGATGGGCGCTGACAAGTACCAAAAGTACCTAGCCCACCACAGAGCAACCGGTTGCCACCAGGAGCCCATGACCGAACGCCAGTTCTGGCGGGAATACACCGACGGGTTGGACCGTAACCCCGGTGCCCGCTGCTGCTAACAAGTAGCCCAGAGGCCGTTACCCCACCAAAAGTTGGGGTAGCGGCCTCCCTGCATAGGCTGGTGACCAGCAGGCGAAGAAATTAGGGTAACCTAAGAAAGTAGGAACCGGTAAGAAAGGGCCAAGCAATGGGCATCAAAGACTTCTTGCAAAGCCGTCGTGACGACGCTGAGCTTGGGCAAGGCCTCTGGCGCAGAACCCACGACCGGTTCGTCCGAGGGCTTGACCGCTTTCACCAGATCCTCGAGCGCGTCCCAGTAGGCCCCACACTCGAAGAAATCGTGCCGCTTGCCAACGAGCTAGCTGACCTGCTCCCCAGGGTTCGAACCGTTGCCGCCGAAGCGCACCGGCTAGCTCCCAGCGACTCCCAGGACATACCCGCCTCACCCACCGGCGTATATTCCGATCTGCACCGCGCGCTCTCCCGAGCAGGCAACGCACTGGCCCTTACCGCTGAGGCCCTAGCCATGACCCGTTGCGCCGGTGACTGCCTGAACGGATGCACCCGAACTGAGAGCATCGCCCGCCGGATCGACACCGTCAAACAGCACATTAGCGATGCAGAAACCTACCTAGAGCAGGCACGCTGTGAAGCACAACAAACAGCCTCTTAGCTTCTGACAGGGGAGAACTTTTTTACACTCCGGGATTTGTCGCCAAGACCGCGTAAATATCCCCTAAACCGTACCTATTAAGAAGACCAAAGTACAGGTAAAGTTAGCGCGCGTGCAATTACGCTTAAAGAAGGCACAATCACACACGCTTTTAGGGGAGAAGTAAGCCTATGAACCGCTACGCCCACATAGACGCCATGCGCGCCTTTGCGGTGCTACTCGTGGTCTTTTCACACGCAGGGCTAAAATTTGTGCCGGGCGGCTCCGGGGTAACCATCTTCTTTGCCATTTCAGGCTTCATCATCACCTACCTGCTTCTTCGAGAACGCGACAAAACCGGCAAATTCGATGTATCGGGCTTCTACATCCGCCGCTTCCTCAAAATTGCCCCTCCCCTTATCCTCGTCATAGTCCTGCCCACCATCGTCTACTGGGCGCTCGGCGGAACCCTTGACCCCCTTGACGTGCTGGGCCAGGTTTTCTTCTTCTTCAACCTGCGCTACCTGGACTCACACATCACCGTGCTACCCGGTAGCCACGTGATGTGGTCGCTCTCCATCGAGGAGCAGTTCTACCTGGTTTTTGCCATCCTCTGGCTATTCATGGTGCGCTGGCGCAACTACCGGAAGGCCCTGACGATGCTGGGCCTATCCCTTATCTTGTACTCGGCCCTGTCACGGTGGGCACTGTTCGACGCCGGTGCCAGCAGCGACCGCATCTACTTCGGCACCGATACCCGCCTTGAAGCAATCGCTATCGGCATGCTCACCGCCCTCTGGTACCACCGATACAGCGACGATGAAATGGTCCGAGGACGCCACCTAGCAGGCAAGCACTACATGCCTTCCGGGGGCCTGACACGAGACGGGTACACTATCCCGCTCCTGGGCCGTAACTGGGTCTTCTTCACCGCCATAGGGGTCTACCTGATGACCCTGGTCATCCGCGATACAACCTTCCGCGAAACCGTGCGCTACTCGCTCCAGGCCTGGTCAGCTTCCACCATTATGCTCTGGGGGCTGGTAGCTTCCCGCCAGCCCCTGGGCGCGGCTATCCACCGCTTCTTAGCCTGGCGGCCCCTGCAACTCATTGGCCTGTCGAGCTACAGTATCTACCTGGTACACGATGTGCTGTTCAAAGCAATCGAAGGCCACCTGCAGGACCTGCCCCTTCTGGCCCAGGTTGCTCTTCTGGTGCCCCCCGGCCTTCTCGCGGGTGTACTGATTTACCTCATGGTTGAGGTCCCCGTCCAGCGCTTTAAAGACCGCCGCTTTGGGGCCAGCTGGAAGCAAGACCAGAAGCCAGCACCCGCTCCAGCTGACACCCCTGTTGTCATTCCCTGGAACAAGCAGAAGTCTTAGGCTTCTGCCCGAGAAGGTATCCACCCCGGCCTGCTTTGTGCCCGCCAAGGCCCTAGAAGGCCAACCCCGAGCCAGTTGGCGGGGCACAAAGCAGGCCTTCCTCCTTACACGGGAGCTACCACACCCGCACCATACAACTAGATGAGGTTCTGCGCGCGTGCCGCCGCCACAGCGGCCGTGCGGTTATCCACACCCAACTTGGTGAAAATATGCACCAGGTGTGTCTTTACCGTGGACTGCGAAATAAAGAGCTTCTGCGCAAGCTCCTTGTTGGTTGCACCGGTAGAAACAAGCTCAAGAAGCTCAGTTTCCCGCGCTGAAAGAGTTACAGTAGGCCGTTGCATCCGGTCCACCAGCGCCGCCATGACCTCGGGCGAGAGCGTCCTCTGGCCCTGCGCCGTAGCTAGTACAGCCGTATGCACCTGCTCTGGCGGGGCGTCCTTGAGCAAATAGCCCAGAGCGCCGGCCTCAACAGCTGCCACAATATCGGCCTGCGTATCAAAGGTAGTCAGCACCAGCACTGGAGGACCCCCCATAGCCGCCAGCAGACGAGTCGCCTCCACCCCGCCCATAGGTTTCATCTGAAGGTCCATCACCACCGCATCGGGGGCCTCGCCCCGTACGGTTAGCTCCTGTACAACCGAAACAGCCTGACCCCCATCGGAGGCTTCTGCCACTACCTCGATGTCGCTAAACCCGGCAAACAAGGCACCCAAACCAGCCCTGACTACCGGGTGATCATCGACCAGCACAACCTTAACAGTCATAGTTACCTCCAGAAGCCGGGGCAGCCAGTACACCCTCTACCGGTAGACGGACAGACAAGGCGGTACCAGCGCCAGGAGAACTTTCAATATTCAGGGTCCCACCCACCTGGTCTACCCGGGCAGTCAGAGAGATCAACCCATAGCCGGTGCTACCCTCCGCTAGGGCAACCTCAGCCTTATCCGTTACCGGTGAGAGCGCACGAACGTCAAAACCAACCCCGTTATCGCACACATCCAGTGCCACCTCACCCGGCCACAGGCTGAGCGTCATCACCGCCTGACTGGCCTGAGAATGGGCAGCAACATTCGCCAACGCACCCTGGGCTACCCGCACCAGGGTAGAGGCAATCGGCTCAGGCAACCGGTTCACCGCAGACTCATCACCATCAACGGTCAAAGAGCACCGGAAGTCAAGACCCGCCGCCTGCTGAGTGGCCTGCGTCGAAGCGACCAAAGAGCTCAAAGCACCTACCACAGAACTATCCAGCGCGGGCGAAGCTAAGTCATGAATAAAACGGCGGGCTTCTGCCAGGTTAGTGGACGCGCTCTGCTCAATTACCTGCAATCGTTCCCTCCCCAGCGCAGTATCACCTGATTCCAAGGCATTTGAGGCCGCACGGGACACCAGCACAATCGACGATAGCCCCTGGGCCAAAGTATCGTGTATTTCCCGGGCAAGGCGCTCGCGCTCAGCAATCTTTCCAGCCCGGTACTGCTGTTGAGCCAGCTCGGCCTGCACCGCCCTGAGCTGCTCAGCTAGCCGAAACTGGTGGGCTGCATCCTGTCTCAGTGCCCGGTAGGTAAAAGAGATAACTACAGCCAAGATAGCCCCCAGCGTAGGGCCTACCAGGTACCCCGGAGCCAGACCCTCAGCCCGTAAACGAGCCAGGCCGAACCCGGCAGGGCCCACCAAAGGCAAAGCAACCGCCAGAAGGCACAGCGCACCGGTAGCCAGCACCCCGGCTAGAGGTCGCAAGAGGTGCAGGTAGAGGAACATGACGGGGAAAACAGCCCAGGTAAACGAGCTATCCAAACACATCAGCGCCAGCCACAAACCTGTAATGACAAGCAACCAGAGATGAGCCGGGCTAAAAGGCAAAGTACCACCGGAGGCCAAGGGAAAACCTGCCAGCCTCAACCGCTGAGGTAGGCCGCGCCGCTTCTCATAGACCGTACCTGCCAGGTAGATACCCCCCAGGGTAAGTGTCAGGACCCCGATAGCGGTGTGGCGGGGCTGGTAGACGCTGCCCACTAGAGCCAAAACAGCACCAAAAATGAGTAGGAAAGCGAACATGACGTGCAAGCTCACTCTCAGAGTAGTGAGCACCAGTAACGTCTGCCTGCTACCGCCAGAGGCAGCGGAGGCAGCGGAGGCGGGTGGGGCAAGGGGCACGAGCATCCTTACTGAACTAAGCAAGTCTTACCCCAACCAGTCTAGCCCTCTCAGAGCCTCACCTCGCTTCCCCCGCTATCGTCCAAACGGTTGATTATAGGTTCAACCCTTACCCCGATGTAGTAAGGGTCGGTGAACTGGTCAGATAGATATAGCCCCTGATACGGGGATTGTCTTCTGAAAGGTAAAATCTCATGTTTGTTGGCTGGCGCGATATCCTCTTTGCTAAGGGCCGATTTACCCTTATTGGGGCAACGGTCACCCTCATTACCCTGCTCCTGGTTATGCTGACGGGGCTGACCGGGGGGCTGGGGCGACAAAACACCGATGCCCTCCAAAAAATGGGGGCCGACCGGTTTATTTTCGCCTCCGATACAGCCGGAGCTAAGGCTTCTTTCACTGACTCCAGTGTGACTACCAGTCTCACCCAGCAATGGCAGGAAGAGGCAGACAGGGTTACCCCGGTGGGCTTCCTGACGGCTAAGGTTGAGGGCAAAGGAGCCGCACCCATGACCCTCATCGCCACCCCCCAGGGTTCTCAGCTGCCCGCCTCCACCGCTCCCTTGCATGAGGGCTCTGAAGCAGCTGATGACCAGATCGTCCTCCCCCTGAGCCAGGCCCACGACCTAGGTGCAGGGGTGGGTGATACCGTGAGCGTGAATGGTACCGAACTCACTGTGACAGGTATCGCTGAAGACACCTACTACTCCCACACCCCCGCAGGCTGGATCACCACCAGCACCTGGCAGAAGCTCACCCACCAGAACCCAACCACAGGGCCAGATGCCGTACTGGGAACAGTGCTAGCAGTTCAGGGCGCTAGCCATGTAGATGCCACGGCCACAGCAACCAGAACCCAGGCACTGACCACCAAGCAAGCCTTTGCGGCCCTGCCCGCCTACTCATCAGAGCACGGCTCACTGACGACCATGCAGGGCTTCCTCTACGGTATTTCTGCCCTAGTCATCGTTTCCTTCCTGACTGTGTGGACCATTCAGCGCACTCGGGATATCGCCCTCATGCGAGCGCTAGGTGCTTCTCGTGCTTTCCTGACCCGTGATGCCCTGGCCCAGGCTGGCCTAATTCTGGCTTTAGGAACTCTCAGCGGTGCCCTAGCTGGCTGGGCGCTAGGGGCTCTCGTCTCGGGCACTGTACCCTTCCAGCTCTCACCCCTGACAGTTGCAGGACCAGCAGCTGGAATCTGGGCCTTAGGCATGGGCGGTGCCCTTATCGCTCTACGGCGTGTAGCAACCGTTGATCCCATGCTCGCCCTGGGTGGCAACTAATTAATTCTGATCTAATCCCGAAAGGTAAACCCATGACCTCTGTACTGCCAGGCTCTCTACCTACCCAAGCCGCAGCTGCCGCCGCCCTCGAGCTACGCGATATCACCCTTGACTATCCCGACGGGGTTGATAGCTCCGGAAAACCCCTGACCGCGCGCGCCCTGGACCGCATCAACCTGACGGTAGAGCGGGGTGACTTCTTTGCCCTGACCGGCGCATCTGGCTCCGGTAAATCCTCCCTGCTGTCTGTGGCGGCGGGGCTGATCACCCCTACCTCCGGTAGCCGCCTCATCAACGGTGTAGAGACCACCGGCTACCGGGACTCCCAGCTAGCTGAACTCCGCCGCACCACCATCGGCATTATCTTCCAGCAACCCAACCTGATTGCCTCACTCACCGCTGCAGAACAGCTAGAACTGGTAGCACGCATTGGGGGAGCTCGAGGGGCAGAGCTACGGGCAGCTAGGTCACAGGCCCATGACCTTCTTGATCTGGTAGGGCTCTCTGCTGCCAGCCACCGCAAGGTGCACCAGCTCTCGGGTGGGCAACGTCAGCGAGTCAATATTGCTCGCGCCCTGATGAGCCAGCCAGCGCTTTTGCTGGCCGATGAGCCAACGAGTGCCCTAGATAGTGAGCGTTCGGAAGAGATTGTGCGACTGCTGGCACAGGTCACTGCCGAGTTCAATACTGCCACGCTCATGATTACCCACGATGCCGAGCAGGCCGCGCTGGCTACCGGCCAGTTACATATGGTGGACGGGCGTTTGCTCACACTCTAAGGCGGGCCGGGAAGAACCCGCAGCGGGTAGCTCTTGCGGGGGTAGACTTGAGAGGGTCAGACCCACCTTAACGAGGATCCCGTGATTAATTTCCACCGCAACGAACGCGCCGCATCTTTACCCGCCCGACTTTCTCGATCCTGGCTTCTAGTATCAGCTGATGCAACCGAACAGACCATTGCAGCAGCCCTGGAATCAGAAGCAGATTCGGTCATCATTGACCTTGAGGACGGTTGCCCCGAGAAAGCCAAAGATGCTGCCCGTGAGCACATCGTTGCCATGCTCAATAAGGGGGCTTCGGCCTGGGTGCGTATCAACGCGATTGACAGTGAACACTGGTCTAAAGACCTTGAAGCGCTGAACCGTGCGGAGGGGCTCAAGGGGGTCATGCTTGCTATGACCGAACACCCTGACCACGTAACTCGTACCGCTATGATGCTCCCTGCCGGTACTCCGGTCATCGCGCTGATTGAGACCGCCCTGGGCATGGTGAATGTGGTGCGTATTGCCAAGGCTCCCGGTACCTTCCGCCTAGCTTTTGGTGTGGGTGACTACCGCCGCGACACCGGAGTTTCAGCCGACCCGATTGCGCTGGCTTTTGCGCGGTCACAGCTGGTCTTGGCCTCCCGCGTGGGCGGGCTGGCAGGCCCGATTGATGGGCCTTCTGTGGGTAAGCACAGCGGGGACTTGCTTAAGGACTGCGCGGTGACCACCAGCCACGGCATGACCGGTAAACTGACCTTGGACCCGGCACAGACCGAGACTATCAATCTGGGGCTTGCCCCGAGCGCCGACGAAATTGCCTGGGCGCGGGAGCTTTTGCAGAAGAGCGAAGGCGATTCTGTACCCAAGGACGGTTCCTATCTGCCACGTTTGGCGCGTGCCCGAAAAGTATCATCACTTGCCAAGACCTATGGCCTGTGGCGTAGCTAGAGTTTTCCCTAGGTGAGCCAAGAAAGATAAGCACCGTGAAAAATTATTTTGGTTTTCAAGCCCGCAGAACCCCTCAGGGGGGCTACGCACCCGGGTTCTTGCGTCTCTTTGCGCTACTACTTGTTCCTTCGGCGGGAATCTGGTGGTTCTACCGGTGGATTTTTGACAATGACACCAGCCTGTTAGCGCTGTGTTTTCTGGTACCGGTAAGCGCCTGGATGTGGGCTTATCTGATTGGCTATAGCACGGCTCATCACATTGACGAGGACCGGTCTTAGAGCTTTCTGCTAGCCGGGGCTGACCGAGCTGGTAGAGACAAAGGGCCGCTTCCGAGTGTTTTCGGAAGCGGCCCTTAGCCGTCTTATGGAGCCCCCAGTCGGATTTGAACCGACGACCTTTTCTTTACGAGGGAAATGCTCTACCCCTGAGCTATGGAGGCCAGCCGCGCCTGCGCGGACGAAGCAACTCTATCAGAAAGGCAAGGCTACCTGCCAGCTGTGATGCTGGGGCGTTCTCCCCGGGGCGCTGGTTGGTTAGAATTGGGTCTATGACTCAGATTACTCAAAATGACGGTGTGCGCCCCCGCCCCGTTTTCTCTCGACTCCCCAAGTACTCTGCCGGCAAGCCCCCTGCCACTGTGGAAGGGCTAGAACGGTTCAAGCTGTCCTCCAACGAAAATCCCTTCGGGCCGGTTGCTTCTGTCGCTCAGGTGCTTGCTGACTTTGACACTGCCCACCGCTACCCGGACCCGCTGTCAACCGCCCTACGCACCCGCCTGGGTGAGTACCTGGGGGTTGACCCCGAGGACATCGTGACCGGAGCAGGTAGCTTGGGTGCGCTCAACCAGATTCTGGCAACTTTCGCCGGTGCCAACGAAGACGGTACCCAGGACGAGGTCATCTACGCTTGGCGCTCCTTTGAGGCCTACCCCATCTGTGTGGGTCTCGCCGGGGCTAAGAGCGTCCAGGTACCCAACCTACCCAACGGCGCCCACGACCTTGACGCCATGGCGGCGGCTATCACCGACCGCACTCGCGTGATTCTCATCTGTACTCCCAACAACCCTACCGGCCCGGCAGTGACTGAAAGTCAGGTGCGGGACTTCCTCCGTAAGGTCCCTCAAGACCTGCTGGTAGTTATTGACGAGGCCTACTTTGAGTTCTGTGCCGCTTCTGAAATCCCTGAGGGCCAGGAACCGCCCCTCAACGGCTTGGATATCTACCGGGACTACCCCAATGTGGTGCTGCTGCGCACCTTCTCCAAGGCACAGGGTCTAGCGGGACTGCGCGTTGGCTACTCCATCAGCCACCCCGATATCACCGCCTACCTGCGGGTGGCTGCTACCCCCTTTGCCGTTACAACAATTGCTGAGCAGGCGGCTATCGCCTCCATCGAGCACGCCGATGAGGTCATGGAGCGGGTAGAGCACCTGGTAGCTGAACGCGAAAAAGTAGTGACCGGGCTCAAAGAGCTGGGCTACTGGGTTCCCGAAACCAGGGCTAATTTTGTCTGGCTACCCTTGGGTGAACACACAACTGCCTTTGCTCAGCAGGCCGAGGCACATGCTCTCTCGGTGCGGGCTTTTGCTGGTGAGGGCGTACGCGTCAGCATTGGTGAAGATCAGGCCAACGCCCGCCTGCTCACCCTTGCAGAAAAGTTCCCTCACCGTTCAGTAGCTCCTGCCCTCCAATAAGGGGATTTTTCCGGCGCTGGCTTCTCCCTGAAACCTGCGGGGTAGGGGAGGAGCCAGAGTCTGTGTAAACTCATTATTTGTAAAGAAACAGTCAAAAATTCTAAAAATAAGGCCCTGCCCTGCCGAGAGCGGGCGTAGGGTTAAACAAGAGAAAAAGACAGACCTGGACCCGGAGACACGCATGTCACAAACAAAAAGCCCCCAGAACCCCTGGGGGACCCCGGAGCGAATCCAACTTCTGGATGAAACCGGAACTACTAGCTCACACGCTAGCTTTAGCTCCTTTGCCGATGAGCTCACCGGCGAAGATCTCAAAGACATGTACCGTACCATGGCGCTCACCCGCCGTTTTTGCAGTGAAATGACCTCCCTGCAACGGCAGGGTCAGCTAGCTCTCTGGGTTCCGTCTGTGGGGCAGGAGGCCGCCCAGATAGCCTCCGCCCGTGCACTGGCACCTAACGACTACATCTTCCCCTCCTACCGCGAGCACGGCGTGCTCCTGGAGCGGGGGATTGACCCCACCGAAATTACCCCGCTCTTTACCGGCACCGGCACCCTGGGCTGGGACGCTAAAAAGCACAATGTGCACCCCTACACTCTGGTCCTTGCCGCTCAGGTTGTCCATGCCACCGGCTATGCCATGGGCCTTAACTTCGATGCCCAAATCCAGGCCGAAACCGGGCAGTACCAGACCGGACAGGGGCAAGCCACCGACCCGGCTACCGACCCCGAGAAACCTGCGGTTGTTGTCTACTTTGGTGACGGTTCCAGCACCGAGGGCGACGTCCACGAATCCATGATTTTTGCGGCCAGCTACAACGCCCCGGTCCTTTTCTTTGTGCAGAACAACCAGTGGGCTATCTCCGTACCCTTTAGCGTCCAATCCCGCGTGCCCATTTCAACCCGGGCCGCCGGCTACGGCTTTGAAGGTATCCGGGTAGACGGTAACGATGTGCTCGCCGTCTATGCCGCAACCCGCTACGCTATGCAAAAAATTAGGGCGGGACAAGGCCCCGTGCTGATTGAGGCTGAAACCTACCGCCTGGGCCCCCACACCACCGCCGATGACCCCACCAAGTACCGCGCCTCCGAGGACGAGGCCGCCTTTGCTCAGCTTGACCCTATGACCCGACTCGAAAAATACCTGCGCTCAGCCGGGTACGCGGACGACGCCTTCTTCACTGAGGTCACTGACTTTGCTGACTCCCAGGTCAGGGGTGTACGTGACTTTGTGCTTGCTAGCCAGCCAGCAGACTTTGAAACCTACCTCAGCCGGGCCTACACCGAACCCCACCAGCAGGTAGAGGACGACCTAGCCTTCCACCGCGCCTACACCGAAGGGTTCGAAGAGGAATAAAGACATGACCGAGCAGATAAGAGAAACCCTCACCCTGGCCAAGGCTATTACCCGGGCCCTCCACGACGAGATGACCAGCAACCGCAAGGTGCTAGCCCTGGGCGAAGACATCGGAAAACTGGGCGGCGTCTACCGCGTAACCGAGGGGCTACAAGAGACCTTCGGCCCTACCCGTGTGATGGACTCACCCCTGGGTGAAGCCGGTATTATCGGCACCTCCATCGGCATGGCCCTGCGCGGCTACCGGCCCGTCCCCGAAATTCAGTTCGACGGCTTTGTCTTTCCCGGTTTTAACCAGATCACCTCCCAGCTCTCCAAGATGCACGGGCGAACCCACGGCCAGTACCAGGTGCCCGTGACCGTGCGTATCCCCTACGGCGGCATGATTGGCTCCATCGAGCATCACTCAGAATCACCCGAAGCCCTGTTCACCCACACCCCGGGCTTGCGCGTCATCACCCCATCTAACCCGCACGATGCCTACTGGATGCTCCGCACAGCAATCGCCCACCCCGACCCAGTCATTTTCTTTGAACCCAAACGCCGCTATTGGATGAAGGGCGAAGTCAATTTTGCTGACGCCAACTTTGATCCCTTTACCGCGCAGGTCGTCAGGGAAGGCTCCGAACTGACCATCGCCACCTACGGGCCACTTGTGCCCGTTGCCCTGGCCGCAGCAGAAGCTGCCGCCGAAGACGGACACGATATTGAGGTGCTGGATCTGCGCTCGCTGTCCCCGCTGGATGTCCCGACCATTGAGGCCTCTGTGCAGAAGACCGGCCGCCTGGTAGTAGCCCACGAGGCACCGACCTTTGGTGGCCTGGGCTCCGATATTTCTGCGGCAATCACCGAACGCTGTTTCTACCACCTTGAAGCACCCGTTATCCGCGTGGGCGGCTACCACATGCCCTACCCAGTCTCTAAGGTAGAAGAAGATTACGTGCCCGGCATCGACCGTATGCTCGAAGCCGTCGACCGTTCTTTGGCCTACTAGCCCCCACGAAAGGCACATACCATGTCACAGATTTTTAACCTTCCTGATGTGGGCGAAGGGCTCACCGAAGCAGAAATCCTGAGCTGGAAAGTAGCTCCCGGTGATCTTGTTAAGCTCAACGACATTATCGTTGAGATTGAAACAGCTAAGTCCGTGGTAGAGCTTCCCTCGCCCTACGATGGCAGGGTGCAGGACCTTCTGGTTGCCGAGGGGCAGAGCGTGGAGGTCGGCACCCCCATTATCGCTATTAGCGCTGAGGGCTCCGCCCAGGCGGTATCCGCTCCTGAGGCTAAGGCTGAGAAGGACCCCGGTGCCGGTGCCGCGCTGGTGGGTTCAGGCCCTAAGGCTGATCCCGTTAAGCGCCGTACACGCAAGAAGAATGCGCCTTCGCCAGCTCCTCTTGCCCCGCCTCCGGCGCCCCTGGCTGCTGCAGCACAGCTTGCTGAACAGCGCAAGCCCCTGCTGACTTCCCTGCCTGCTCGCGCAGGCAAGTTCTTTGAAGAGAGTGGCATGGGGGGAGTCTTGCGCCGTCTGGGCACAGCAGAACACTTGCCCGGAGCTGAACACTCTGAGGTTCCCCGCCGCCAGGCTCTTGCCAAACCTCCGGTGCGTAAGGCTGCCCAGGAAATGGGCATTGACCTGGCACAGGTGACCCCCACCGGCGACAGGGGACAGGTGACTAAGCGTGACCTGCTCAACTTTGCGGCCCACCTGAGCCTGGCAGAAACCGCTGACTTTACCGATAACGCCGATCCCACCAGCTTCTGGATTCCCGCCGGGGCCGGTGGTGACCGCATCGAGCGTATCCGGGTCAAGGGCGTTCGTAAGGCTACGGCCAAGGCTATGGTGGATTCCGCCTTCAAGGCCCCGCACGTTTCTATCTTTGTGGACGTGGATGCTACCCGCACCATGGAGTTCGTCAAGCGCCTCAAGAAGTCACCCCAGTTTGAGGGTGTTAAGGTAACCCCCTTGCTGATTCTTGCTAAGGCCGTTATTTGGGCGGCCTCGCGCACCCCGCAGGTCAACGCCACCTGGACCGACTCAGAGATTCAGATTAAGCACTACATGAACCTGGGCATCGCGGCGGCTACCCCTCGCGGCCTGATGGTACCGAACATCAAGGACGCCCAGAGCATGAACCTGCGTCAGCTGGCTGTAGCGCTGAATGACCTGAGTGCCCGGGCCCGCGAGGGTAAGACCCAGCCTGCTGAGATGCAGGAAGGCACCCTGACTATCACTAATATCGGTTCTCTGGGCATCGACACCGGAACGCCTATTCTGAACCCCGGTGAGGCCGCTATCGTGGCTTTCGGCACGATCAAGCAGAAGCCCTGGGTCGTGGACGGGGAAGTTATTCCGCGCTGGGTTACCACCCTGGGTGGCTCTTTCGACCACCGTGTGCTGGATGGTGACCTTTCGGCTAAGTTCCTGGCCGATGTTGCCTCTATCCTCGAAGAACCGGCCCTCCTCCTCGATATGTAGGGTAGAAATCTGCCCAAAGACACTCAAAGGCTCAGCTGGCAGCATGCGCGGGCTGAGCCTTTTTGCAGGCGGTTTGATACCTCTTGCTCCCGAAAGGATTAAAGAGGCGAGGCCCCCACCTGAAACAGGTGAAGGCCTCACAACGCCAAGGTACGAAACCTGGAGCAGAATTCGAATTATCTCCCCCAAGAAATCCGAATCCCCGGACACATCGGTCCGGACAAGTTCAGGCCCCGTAGGTTACCTTATGCCCTTGACTGGCTGTTCTACATTTTCTGGATCAGTCCCCCAACGTCACCAGAAAGCTGAGTCCCCCGACTCATCGTCGAACAGCTATCAAGTTACTTAAAATCTTAGTCTGGGTAACCTCAGCCTGTATGTCCTCATATAGGTCTACGCTTGCTCTCAGAAAATTCTTTGAATAAGGCAAAGGTGCCTACAAAAGCCGGGGGAGTGTCCCCGAGTAGGCTGGGGTTCTTAGAACCTTTCAACCAGGCCAGTCTGAGAAATTTCGATTGCGCTGGGCTCCTCATCCTCTGAGTTACCATCGTGCACCAGCATGACAGCTATCTGGTCGTCAGCAGGGAAAGCACGAACCGTAATAGTCCCGCCCGAGGCATTATCGAACAGGTCGACCGCGCACTGGGTCAGAATCATCGAGAGCCGGGCAGGTAGAGCGCTTCCTCGCTCGTCGAGAATATCTACCTTGACACCGCGCTGGCGGGCAAGCCAGGCCGCATGAAGAATTTCCTTATTGACGATGTAGCGACCGCGGATAGTGTCACGCAGCTGAGCTTCGGTAAACCGAAACTCGTCCATTTCGTCACGGCTCACGGGTGACTCGTTGTAGGCAATACGGTGAAGCATGTCTTCAGTCAGAGTGCGCACTTCCTGCACACGCTGGGTTGCAATAGCGCTCATATCTGCTTCTTCGGTACGGCCCGCATCGGCAATGATGCGCATACTGCGAGCCTGCCGGGTCTTAGAGACGGCCTGCTCAATCTGCTGAGGCACGATGGTGCAGACTACCATGAGCAGGAAAGGGATATAGAACTCGGTAGAAAGATTGATCCGGCTTAAGAAGTAGTTGCTGTGCCAGCTCAGCACCAGTAATACAAAACTTGCAAAGAAGAGCCAGCCGTAGAAAGTGTGCCTGCGGGAAACTAGACCCATAGCCAGCAGAGTATAGGCCATAAGCGGCCAGGAGAGGCTAGAGAAGGTGACTGAATGGCTCATGGCGCTCAAGGTTGTATCCACGCTGTGTAGCCCCAAAATAGTAATAAGGGGAAGCATCGCATCGGGTAGAGCCAGCCGCTGAGTGGGCAAGAAGACCGGGAGCGTGGCAATAGCGTAGAGACTGATGATGGTAGCCCAGTGAGGAGCGCGGTTGGTGGTGTACTGGGAGTACCAGAAGAAGAAGGAGCCCAGAACCAGGAGAGTGACAGCGCTCAGAAGCAGAGTGAGCTGACGGGAACGATAGTACTTAACCAGCATCGGGGTCCTCATGGGGCCACTGGACAATGACAGTTGTTCCCTTTTCAGGGGCAGAAGTGATGGTGACCTTGCCACCTACTTCTTCCATGCTGCGGATCATAGAAACACGCACACCCAGGCGACGGAAATCAATATCTTTCATGGAGAAACCCTGGCCTCTATCCGAGATAGTGCAGAGCACATAGGGGCGTTCCTCATCGGATCGGGTTGAGTTGTAGGGTCTGCGCAGCTCAGTACGAATGGAAATCTGTGTGGTGCGGGTTCCTGAGTGCCGGGCGGAGTTCGAAACAGCTTCGGTGACCGCATGGGTAAAAGCGCGTGCCGCCGTATAGGGCAGCGTAGAGTCGGGGCTCGCTAGGGGGTACTTCTCCATGGAGTCTGAGATAAAGCGTAGGCGCTGGTTCCAGGGCTCAACGCCTTCAGCGATCTGTTCGGTCAGAGCCTGGAAGGTAATGGGGCGCTGGGGCTGAGACTTGAGGCTTTCCTCTTCAAGAACATCAATAGCTCGGCGTGCCAGCAGGCGGGTGCGCTGGGGGAGTTCCCCGGGGTTGCGGCTGGCATCGAGCAAGGCGGCCATCACATTATCGTGCACCAGCTTGTCAAAGTTCTGTAGCTCTTGGGAATAGTCGCGTGAACGGTTGAGTAGAAGCTGGGCTGAGAGCGTCTCGTAGTAGGTCCTATCAGACTCCCTAACGGCTTTGAGCGCAAACCGCGCAAGACCTGCTAGCAGAACGCAGGTAAAACACAAATAGCAAGCTCGGATCATCAGCTCGGTGGGATTCAAGGGGACTCCGGTCAGAAGATGGGAAGCCACCGAGCTGATAATCAGTAGTGCGGGTAAAGCAATGCTGTGGGTAATGCCGTCCCGTGATTCTTCCTCAAAGACCGGAACCAGCATGGCGTAGATACCAAAAAGCCAGGACCAGGGGATAGCCGAATGCTGGGCACCGATACTCAAAGGCCACACTATATAGGTGCCGTAGGCAATGACAAGCATGAAATTAACTGTCCTGGCCGAAACCTCTTTACGCACACCGTTGAACATGAGCAAAGAGGCATGGGTGACTATCACAGGGATAATGGCCAGGTACCAGAGAGAGTCCCCGCCCCGGTTCTCGGAAATATTGGCCAAAGATTGCAGGAGCAGGCCGACCGCGATGAGGGAATAGACAATTTCTAGGGTGCAATAGAGACCAAAGGAGCTCGGCCCCATCAGTGGCTGTTGGCCGCTAGTGAGGTTGAGCGACTTCAGCGAGAAAGCGCGGAGTCGATAGACTCTTGAGGGCTGGAGAGCCTGGGCCAGGTCCTTAGAGGCGCCTCCGGTAACAGTAGACAGGTGCACAATCCTTAGGGGTACAGGGGTGAGCGAATTACAGGTGACGGTCAGCGGTGGAGGTGTCTTCCATGGTATCTACCAGGCCATCCTCAATAGCGCGGATACGCAGGTCAATCTTGGTGGGGGCCGGGCGACCAACACGAGCGTACTTTTCGCGGATACGGTCAATATTTGTTTTAACCGCAGACTGCTTAATGCCCATACGGCGGGCTACCTGAACCTGTGCAAAGCCGGAGGCATAAAGACGCAGGGTTTCCTGCTCTCGGGGGGAGAGATTAGCGCGAGAGAACTCCTGGTCACCGTCAATAGCGGCGGCAAGTTCCTTGGTAACAACGGCTTTACCATCTGCGATATTCTTGGCCTCGGCCAGGGCATGTTCAAGAGGCTCAGACTTGCGAACCAGGCCCAGCGCGCCAGCTTTCAGGGCCTCGCGAATCAGGCCAGGGTTTTCTCCGATGCTGAAGATAAGAACCTTAATGCCTGCCCGTTGCAGGATATCAACATTCTCTGACGGGCGAGACTTATCCTGAAGTGAGAGGTCCAGAAGCACAACATCGCAGTCACGCTTCAGCTTTCCCAAATCAGCATGAGAAGGGTCATTGAGGTTGCGCCCCAAGGCTACCAGCAGGTCAGCTGCAGTGGGAGCAGCCGCTACCAGCTCAATTTCGCTAGCGCCGGCAGCGACTGCCCGCATACCTTCGCGGACTACCTCATGGTCATCGACAATGCCTACACGTACTACGCTCATATTTCTTACTTACCTTGTATGCTGTGCAACCCTCACCTGAGACGGTGGCTGCTCGGTGGTTGCATGGGTGCGATGAGCAGACTGTTTACATTACGAACATATTTTACAGCTAAAGCCCGGTTTAAGCCCTCTTAACCCCTGGCTTTTAAGGTGACTTAGAGCCTTCCTAAGTTGATGCTATTTTAGGAATTTATACTTGTCAGGGCTCGACGATACCTCATTCCCAGAGCCGCGCCCAGCATTGAGCCGATAGCGGCGAGTAGCCCTGCGGCTAGCGCTGTGAGAGCCCCAAGGGCCAGATCGGGGGCCAGAAGCCGCTGAAAGGCAAAGCTGGGCGTAAGCGGTGACGGGAGCCAAGCGGAAGCCCATGTCACCAGGGTTGCAAGGAGAGTCGCAAGGAAGCTGACAGCAAGAACCCCCAGGGCCTGCCTGGTAGGTGCTACCGCAGCCATGCGGGTGGCAACATATCCTGCCCAGCCGAAGCTCAACAGCCATATAAGAGCACTTGCAACTACCCAAGGAATAGCCTGGCCCTGACTGGAAGCAACAGAAACGGCCAGAGCGCCTCCCGTCAGACTGCTATAGGTCGAGATACCAACAGCAGTGAAGACGGTTCTTACCAAGGCAAATAGCCCGGTGCTCAGAGCATAAGCCACGAGGCTACCGCTCATAGCCGGTAGGAACTGAATCCTGCGGTAGACAGCTACACGAGCAGACGGTAGGGGAGCAACCTCATGGTCCCAACCGGCCTCTGTTTGCTGATGGGGTAGGGGGAGTTGAGCGGTAGCAGGGTGCGCCTGTTGCCGGCCCACAGGGTAAGGAGCCTGCCCCGACCGGGTCGCTGAAAGGATCTCCTGCTGGTAGCTGCTAGTTTCAAGCGGCCTGGTATCTTCTTCAAGTCGGTCGGTGTAGTGGTGCTGCGAGGGAGAGAGCAAGCGTGTTGATTCTGAGTCCTCAAAAACCGCGTCCCAATCCTCAAAATCTCCCTGGCCGCTCTGCCGATGATCTGTACTGCTCATTGCCTGTAAACCTATCAAAAAAAAGGGGGTACTTAGACCAGACTCAGAACCTCGACGCGCTCCTGATCCGGGCGGTAACCCATACCTGCTGTCATCTGCTCAAAGACACTCTTACGGTCCCTGCGGGGCTCCCACCTAGTTGCCACCCAAAAGGTACATCAACCCGATAATGACCAGGCCAAGAGCAATAGCTCCAAGCCCCACAAGTATCATGCGTTTGTTAATTTCTTTCATCAACTCCCGAAATTCTTCGGTCGTGATGTCTTTGTTTCCACGTTGCGCCATACCCCTTAGTATGTCAGCTCAAGCACCCCTGTGGCACAATCTTGTGTATGCATGTAGCCGAAAATAACGATACGACCGACACCTTCCCCCTGGCTCACCGCCCCTGGCAGAAGAACTACCGGCCCGAAACACACCGCGATGTGAAGCTGCCTGAAACCTCACTGAGCCACCTCATGGCAGAGGCTGTTCGCACTTCCCCCCAGAAAATTGCCCTCGAATTTTTCGGCTCCACTACCACCTATGCCCAGCTCGGTGACCAGATCCTCCGGGTAGCTGAAGGGCTCCGCAAAGCGGGTATCCAGCACGGGGACCGCGTAGCCATCGCCCTCCCCAACTGCCCCCAGCACATCGTTGCCTTCTACGCCATTCTCCGATTAGGCGCTATCGTCGTTGAGCACAACCCCCTCTACACCGAGGCAGAACTCCGCCACATGTTTGAAGACCACGGAGCAAAAGCCGCCATCGTCTGGGACAAAATCGCAGATAAAATAAGCTCCCTCCCCGCAGACATCCGCCCCCGTACCATCTACGCCGTCAACATGATCGAAGAGATGCCACTTGCCATGCGAGCAGCACTCAAACTCCCCATAGGCAAGATGAAAACCTCACGCGAAAAGCTCGAAGGAACCGCACGCGGCGCCACACCCTGGCGCCAGCTCATGAAGAACCAACCCCTAGCTGCCGACCACCACCGCCCCACCGCCCAAGACCTCGCCCTCCTCCAATACACCTCCGGGACAACAGGGCTCCCCAAGGGCGTCATGCTCACCCACCGCAACCTCGAATCAAACGGCAGAATGGGCGAAGAATGGATTCAACCCGGAAGTAACGAAGTCATCTACGCCGTGCTCCCGCTCTTCCACGCCTACGGCATGACACTGGGGCAGACCATCTCCGCTGTCTGCAAAGCACGACTGGTACTCTTCCCCACCGTGGACATGGACCTCATCTTCCGAGCCATGAAAAAAACCCCACCAACCATCCTGCCTGCCGTCCCACCTATCTACCGCCGCATGCTCGACGAAGCAAAACAGCGCAAAGTCTCGCTCCAGGGAATCCGCTGGTCAGTCTCAGGTGCCATGCACCTACCCACCGAACTGGTCACCGAATGGGAAGAAGCAACCGGAGGCATGCTTGTGGAAGGCTACGGGCTCTCAGAATGTTCACCCCTGGTGTCCTGCAACCCCCTCAACTCCACCCGCCGCGCGGGCTCCATTGGTATCCCCTTCCCCTCCACCGACATCCGCGTTGTTGACCCCGAAACCCTCCAAGACCTCGAACAAGGGCAGGAAGGTGAACTATTGGTGCGCGGACCCCAGGTGATGAAAGGCTACTGGAAACGCGCAGAAGATACCCGCAATACCTTGCTGGAGGGAGGTTGGCTACGAACGGGTGATATTGTCCGTCTCGATAAAGATTCCTTCATAGAAATCGTCGACCGGATTAAAGAAGTCATCATCACTGGTGGCTTCAACGTTTCCCCCTCCGAAATTGAAAACGTCCTTAAACAACACGACTCCGTAGCAGACTGCGCTGTCGTGGGTATGCCCGATGCTAGCGGAGGCGAAACTGTCACCGCCGCTATCGTCCCGGCCCAAGGATATGCATTAGACCCCGCAGAACTTAAAGAGCACTGCTACGCGCGACTGACCCGTTACAAGGTTCCTAAAAACTACTACGAGGTTGATGAACTGCCCCGCTCCATGCTGGGCAAGGCCCTGCGCCGCAAGGTGAGGGAAGAGCTAGCTCAGCGTTAAGCAGGGTTTGCGGTAGCTGTCCCCCACCTAGTCGGTGTGTCCCTCTGCGTCCTTAGGCGGTGTGGTCGTCTGCACCCTGAAACGCCAGCCCCGAGCCAGCAGACAACCACACCACCTACAGAGCAGGAGCAAGGAGACAGCCCCAACACCAACCCCAAGCCAGCAACTTCGCGGTGAGCCAGCTTTATCTACCCTGATGAGTAAAACCCTATCTACTTTTCTGACCTGAACCTCGGGGAATAATAATTATTAAAAATATTCCTTGCGAATTTTCAAATTTGTGTCACGGGGTGTCATAAACGCGCCCTCTGCCGCTTCTAGATATATTTTTCGTAAGATATTAATATGGAAATAATTATCTGTGATTCAAAGGATCAAGCCGGTGCCTACGCGGCGTCTTTAATCGCTATGGTGACGGAACGCAATAACCGCCAGGGCCGCCCAACGGTCTGGGGAGTTGCCACGGGATCATCCCCAGAGGCTACCTACCGCTATCTCGCAGAACGCGTAGAAGCAGGCCTAGACGTTAGCTCTGTCAGCGCTTTTGCCCTCGATGAGTACGTTGGCCTAGACCCCTCTCACCCCGAGTCCTACCGAAGCGTCGTCAACCAGCAAATTGTTGGGCGAATCGGGCTCGACTCCCAGAAGGTGCATGTCCTCGATGGCATGGCTCGGGATATCAATGCTGAATGCGCTCGGTACGAAGAGAAAATCAAGACCGCAGGTGGAGTTGACGTGCAGATACTTGGTATAGGCGCCAATGGGCATATAGCTTTCAATGAGCCCGGTTCCTCGCTCGTATCACGCACCCGCATCAAGACTCTAGCACCTAAGACTGTGGCTGATAACGCCCGCTTCTTCGACGGCGATGCAAGCCAGGTGCCAGTACACTGCCTAACCCAGGGGATTGGCACCATCATGGAAGCCCGCAAGATTGTCCTGGTCGCCGACGGAGCCAACAAGGCAAGCGCAATCGCGGGCATGGCAGAAGGCCCCATCACCACCTTCTGCCCGGGGTCAATACTCCAGATGCACCCAGATGTCACCGTCGTGGTCGATGAGGCCGCAGCCAACCAATTAAAAAATGCAGAATATTATCGTTTTGCGCAAGAAAATATCCCCGACTTCCAAAAGCCAGCTATATTTCTTGGATAAATAAAAATAGGTGGGGTTACTCGAAAGTAGCCCCACCTATTTTTATGCTTGGAGGGCGTCCTTAAACCATCCGGTAATAGAAATAGGGTGCGTAATAGCTGTGCCTACCACAACAGCGTGGGCACCAGCCTCCAGAGCCTGCCGAGCCTGAGCCGGGCTATGGATCCGGCCCTCGGCAATAAGCGGTAGCCCAAGATCCTGTGCGGCAATAGCTTCCAGGAGCTCAAGGTCGGGGCCAGCGGTCTTGGGGCGGGCATCGGTGTAGCCTGCCAGGGTGGTGCCGATAAAATCAGCTCCGGCTTCCGCCGCCGCAACAGCTGCTTCGAGAGAATCACAGTCTGCCATGACCAGTGATGGGCTCGACCCGTGTACCCCGTCAATTACCTCTTTGAGGCTGAGCCCGTCGGGCCGGTCACGCCTAGTGCCATCAAGCGCGACCACATGGGCACCCGCCTGGGCTACTGCCAGGGCATGGTGCAAGGTGGGGGTAATGAAAATACCCTCATGCCCGTCTTTCCACAGGCCAATGACCGGGACCTCAACGCTGGTGCGGGTGAACTGAATATCAGCCAATCCCTGTACACGGACAGCGGCCGCGCCTCCCATCACTGCAGAAGCCGCCACCTGCCCGGTTGTTCGGGGGTCGCGCATAGGCTCACCGGGGTAAGCCTGGCAGGAGACAATGAGCTGGCCTGCAAGCGAATCAATCAGTTCTTGAGCTGTAAACACGGTGAATCCTAACCTCGTGATGAGTCTCTGACAATGAAATCCGGGATCAGGCTTGCCGCCCCCAGAAGCGGGGCATCTGAACCTAGTGAAGCTGAGATAATGCGGGTTTCGGTAGCCTGTCCAAGTGCTGCCTGCTGGTAGGCCTGCACCATGCCCTGCCACCAGAGATCGCCCAGGTTAGTCACACCCCCGGAGACAAGAATCAGGTGGGGGTCCAGGATAGTTGCCAGGTCACCGAGTGCGATACCCGCTGCCCGCGCACCTAGCGCAATAGCTTCTTGGGCATGAGTATCTCCGGTAGTAGCAAGTTCTTTTACCTCAACCAGGCTCTCAACCTCAGTAGGTCCGCCCAGCCTGCGATAGCTATTGACGATGCCGGTGCCTGAGGCGACAGCCTCCACATGCCCCACTCCTCCGCAGGTGCAGGCAATATCTAGAGCACAGGGGGATGAGAAGTGCCCCACATGTCCCGCAAGGGAATGCGCTCCGTGAAGTTGTTGGCCCCCCACAATATAGGAGCCACCCACACCTGTGCCAAAAGCTACCATGAGACTGCTTTCAGCATCGGCGGAAGCACCGAGCCAGGCCTCACCCAGGGCATGAGCGTGGACATCGTTCACCGCGTAGGCAGGCAGACCCGTCACATCACTGAGAATAGAAGCTAGGGGAGTGCCGCTCCAGCCCTTAATCAGGTTGGCAGCCGTGATGACCTGCCCCTCGGAGCCAATGACGCCAGCAGATCCAATACCCACTCCAAGGGGCTCATAGCCTAGCTCACGGGCAGTAGCACCCAGCTTTTTGAGCGCCTCAGCCGTGTGCCGGGCCAGCTCAGTACCACCAGCCTGAGCCAAAGTGGGTATCTGGTCACGGTGGAGAACCTGGCCTGTGCAACTGACAATGCCAAGCGCGGTTTTGGTGCCTCCTAGGTCAGCGACCAGGGCGACGTGTTGGGGGTTACTCATCCTTGTCCCTTCAGTGGGTGTGCTAAACCCGGCCTAGAGGAGCCCCGTTGAGGCAAGGATAGCGCGAATCCGCTCTGCCTCTTCGGACCCTAGTGTCTCCATGGGCTGAGACATTGTGTTTGATTCAATGACTCCCATGATCTGTAGTGCGGTCTTGAAAGCACCCAGGCCAGCCGCTCCGCCTGAGACGCTGGGGGTCTGAACGAAAACAATGTCAAAGAGCTTGGCTAGGCGGTCCTGCTCCTTGCGGGCGCTCTCCCAATCCCCGGCCTGAGCTGCATCAAAGAGACGACGGTAGCCTGCAGGGTCAACATTGCCTAGGCCCGGTACGAGGCCTGCCGCACCTGAGAGCAGAGCACCGTCGCAGACCACCTCATGACCTGTAAAGGCGGCGAAGCCCTCAATATCAGCGGTTGCAAGCGCGAGCTGGCGGAAAGCAACGTCATCACCGGATGAGTCTTTAACACCGGCAATTACGCCGTCCTTGGCCAGCTGAACCAGCAAGCCCAGGGGAAGCTTCTGCTTGGTGCGCACCGGAACGTCGTAGGCGAAGACCGGTACATCTACAGCATCAGCGATAGCGCGGAAGTGTCGGTCTTCTTCAAAGGTATTATCTACAGCGTAGAACTGGCTGGTGACCACAATCGCGTCGCCACCAATAGCAAGCAGGCGCTGGGCTTCGTCAATAACACGGGCTGTGGTCATGTCGTTAACTCCGACAATGAGAGGGACTCGCCCTGCAATGGTCTCTACACAGGTGCGGAGCACTTTTTCTCGCTCAGCATTGGTTAGGTAAAGCACCTCAGAGGATGAACCCAGGGCAAAAATACCGTGTGAACCGCCTTCGATCAGGTGGTTAATCAGTCGCTCCAGGGAGCCCAAATCGAGGGTGCCGTCGGCGGAACGGGGAGTTAGAAGTGGCGGGATAAGGCCGGAAAAAAGCGGGGAGCTCATGTGATTCTTCTCCTGGAATATTAAATTATTGAGTTGAAAGCCGCTGTCTCTTTTAGACGTGGAGCAGAGTAGGTGCAGCCCCTAAGAGGGTGCGGGTGTAATCCTGGCTGGGGGTATCAAAGACCTGTTCGGCGGTCCCCTCTTCGACGATGTTGCCCTTGTTCATGACGCAGATACGGTCTGAGACGTAGCGAACGGTCTGGATATCGTGGGAGATGAAGACCATACCCAAGAAGAGCTCTTCTTTAAGGTCTGAGAGCAGGTTGAGCACCTGGGCACGCACCGACACATCCAGCGCACTGGTGGGCTCATCGGCCACAATAATCTTGGGTTCCAGAGCCAGGGCGCGGGCAATTGCTACGCGCTGACGCTGACCACCAGAAATCTGGGAGGGCAGAGCATCGGCGGCGGAAACGGGTAGACCCACCAGCGCCAGGAGCTCACGCACTCGGCGGTCACGGCCTGACTTATCGCCAATGCCGTGCACATCAAGGGGATCCTTGAGGATGTCCTGGATGGTCATACGGGGGTTGAGCGCAGTGGCCGGGTCCTGGAAGACGATCGAGACATCGGAACCGAACTCTTTACGCAGGGCAGCATTGCGCTTGAGCACGCTCTTACCCTTGAATAGGACGTCACCGCCGGTGGGCTTTTGCAGGCCCACAATCACAGAGGCCAGGGTGGATTTACCACACCCAGACTCACCGACCAGGCCGATGGTTTCACCGCGGCGAACCGTGAGGTTTACCCCGTCAACAGCCTTGACGATAGTGGGCTTGAGAATACCGCCACTACGGGCTCGGTAGTGAACCTGGACGTCCTTGAGCTCAATGATGGGCTCATTGACACGGCTCACTGCAGCCCGGCCGGTGGTATTGAGCAGGCTCTTGTCTGCGGGGGTTACAGCTGGGTTGCTCATGCTGTCTCCTGTGCGGTGGTGAGGTGGGATGCCCAGAGGTGGTCGCTGTCGCCTTCAACAGGCGTGAAGACCAGCTTCTGCTCGGGGTCGGCATCGGGTCGAAGTGAACGGGGTGCAAAGCGGTCCCCTGCTGAGAAATCTGAGGGTGAGGGCACGGTACCGGGAATCTGGTAGAGCCGTTCTGCCCCGGACTCGATAGAAAGCACTGCTCCCAGAAGGCCGCGAGTGTATTCATGCTGGGGGTTGGTCAAGAGCTGGCTGGTTGCGCCGGCTTCTACAATCTGGCCCGCGTACATAACCGAGATGCGATGGGCTACCTGGGCTACCAAGGCCAGGTCGTGGGACACGAAGATCATGGCGAAGCCCAGCTGCTCACGCAGCTCATTGAGCAGGTCGATTACTTCTGCCTGCACGGTTACATCGAGTGCGGTGGTGGGCTCATCGGCAATAACCAGCTTGGGGGAGCGGGAGAGTGCCATGGCGATGAGAACACGCTGACGCTGACCACCAGATAGCTCATGCGGGTAGGAGGCTAGAGTACGCTCCGGGTCAAGTTTGACCAGGCGGAGGAGTTCTTCGGGGCTCTTGCGGCCGCCACGGCGGGTGAGCTGCTCCATCTGGTCCTTGATCAGCATGGAGGGGTTCAGAGAGCTCAGGGCGTCCTGGTAGACCATGGAAATCACGGCACCGCGGAGCTTCTGGAACTCGGCTTCGCTGGCACCGACCAGTTCCTGACCTTCAAAGAGGACGGAGCCGGTGATCTTGGCCTTACGGTCAAGTAAGCCGATGATAGCCAGTGAGGTGATGGACTTACCGGAACCTGATTCACCGACCAAGCCCATAGTTTGGCCTTCGGTGACGGTGAAGGAAACGCGGTCAACCACGGGGGTGTCGCCAAACCGCTCAGGGAAATAGATAGAAAGGTCTTTGACCTCAAGTATGACTCGAGCTGAAGGATCTGCCATGAGGCGGTCTTCCCTGCGGCTTTCAGTCATTTTGAGTTTTTGCAGAACAGTTTCAAGCTCAGCGCTAGCCTTGCGGTCACGTACGGTTAGGGCCGCAGATGCCGCTAGAGCCTGGGCGGTTGGCTGTTCATTATTTTCTTCGATCTTGACCTTACGGCGGAGTTTGGGGTTCACCATGGCATCGGTCATGCCCTCAGAGAGCACGTTAAGTGCCAGCACGGTGAGCAAGATAACGCCACCTGCGAAGGTGGTGGCCCACCAGCCGCCTGCTAGTACGATAGCGCGACCGTCTGCGATGACGTTACCCCAGGAAGGCTCAGGGGGGCGTACACCGGCGGAGAGGAAGGACAGCGAAGCCTCCAAGATAATAGCGTCGGCCACCATAACGGTTGCAAAAACCAGCACCGGGGCGATGGTGTTGCGTACCACGTGCTTGAGCAGGATGTAGAAGCGGGGGGCACCCATAACGCGCTCTGCACGGACGTAGTCCTCGTCCCAGGCTGCCAGCACCTGGGCGCGGACAACGCGGGCTAGCTGCGGGGTGTAGACCACCGCAATAGCGAAGATAATAGTCCCAACAGAGTTGCCAAGGGAGGCCAGCAAGACAGCAGCCAGAGCGATACCGGGGAAGGCCATGAGCACATCCATGATGCGCATGATGACTTCTGCAACAAATTTAGAGCTGGTTGCTGCAAGTGAGCCCAGGATTCCACCCATAATCAGTGCCAGGGCAACAGCGCCGAGGCCTACCTGCAGGGAAGCGCGGGCACCGTACATGAGGCGGGAGAGAATATCGCGGCCTTGACGGTCGGTACCAAAGAGGTACTCAGAGTTGGGTGCACCAATCGGTGCGCCGGTGGAGGCTAGCGGATCGTGAGGAGCTAGCCAGGGTGCCAAGAGCGCAACCAGGGCAATAAGGGCGATGAATGTGAGAGCTAGCTTTGAGCTAGCGGGGAGCGCCTTGAATCGGATGCCCGGTGCTGAGAGGCGTTCTGCGAGTCCGCTACGCATGATTAGACGCTCCTGATTCGTGGGTTGATGAGCAGGTAGAGCAGGTCAACGACAATGTTGACCAGAACAAAGGTGATGGCGATGGTTAGTACAACGCCCTGGACAAGGTTGATGTCGTTACCGGTGATACCGATAAAGATGAGGTTGCCCATGCCATTGAGGGAGAAGATCATCTCGATGACGACCGCGCCGCCCAGGAGGTAGCCAATGCGCAGGCCCAGCACGGTGACCGGGGTGATGAGGGCGTTACGGAGTACGTTCTTGGTAATAACTTCCTTGCGGGGGACACCGTTACCGATAGCGGTGCGCACGTAGTCCTTGTCGAGTTCTTCCACCATGGAGGTACGAACGGTTCGGGTCAGCGATGCGCTGACGGGCACAGCAAGAGCCACTGCCGGAAGGAACATGTGCAAAAGCCAGGTGCCAAATCCGCTACCTGCCGGTGCGGAACCACCTGTGGGGAACCAGCCCAGGCCCAGAGCAAAGTACTGAATCATGAGGATACCCAGCCAGAAGGAAGGAGTGGCGATGGAGGCCATGGACAGCACACGGATCAGCTGATCGGGCCAGCGATCGCGGTAAAGGGCGGCAACAACGCCAAGGACCAAGGAAGCCACAGCAGCGATGACAACCCCCAGGAAGGTCAACTGCAAGGTTGTGGGGAAAGCGACCTTAATCTGGTCAATAACAGGCTGAGCGGGTGGGGTAGTCATACCCAAATCAAAGTGAGCTAGCCGTGCCAGGAAGGCAAAGTACTGGACATAGAGCGGGTCATTGAGACCGTGCGAGTCTCGGTAGGCTTCTTTAGCTTCTTCCGATGCGCCTTCGCCCAGGGCAATAGTGGCGGGGTCACCAGGAGTGAACTGGAGAATGATGAAGACAAGAAGGGTAACGCCCAAAATCATGATGGGCAGGGCTACCAGGCGTCTGCCGAGGAGCCTAAGAAAGTTTGACACGGAGAGTCACTCCCTGCAAGAGAAAGAACGAGGTGGGTGTGGCTAGCGCACGGTGAGGCGCCAGGGCTGGCTGAGCCTGCCCGCTACCGGCCTAGGGGCCGGGCGGGCAGGCAACCAGGTGCTCAATGAGCGATTACTGTGAGCGGTTCAAATCATGTGTGGAGGGGGAGCCCGCTCACGGATCCCAGGCTAAGCCTGGGTGGTGCCGACATTCAGGAATGACAGGCCGGTCGTGGGGAGCGGCTTGAAGTCAACCAGGCTGTCGGTAGCCCACGCGGTGGGCAGCTTGCGGTGGAAGAGGGGGTAGAGGGGTACATTCTCTGCCACGATGTCCAGGCAGGCCTTCCAGTCGGGCTTCTCTGATGTGACCGCGGCAGACATTGCGCTCTGCAGGGCGGCGTATTCAGGGGTGGAGGACCAGCGGAAGCGCTTCTCAGGCCAGGTAGCACCGCGGTACCACCAGGACAGAAGTAGGTCGGGGTCATTGCCGAAGACTGAGGGATCGCCGGGGGCCAGGACCACATCGAAGTCGCCGCTATCGACAAAGTCGGAGTAGAGGGAGGAAGACTGTGAGTCTTCTAGGGCAACCTCAATACCGGCATCTTTGAGGGATTCCTGAACCAACTGGGCGCACTGCTTGACCCAGTCGTGGTCGGTGGTGCGCAGGGTGATGGAGAGCTTATCCACACCTGCATCCTTAAGGAGCTGCTGGGCCTTAGCCTTGTCGTAGGTGTAGACGGTGGAAGCCTCAACATAGTCGGGGTGCTCCTTCTGCAGGAAGGAGGTGGCTGCGGTGGCGTTGCCCAGCAGACCGGTGGAGATGACCTTGTCCATGTCGATTGCGTAGAAGAGTGCCTGGCGGACTTCCTTCTTGTCGAAGGGAGCCTTCTGGCAGTTGAACATCATGAAGAGCAGACCGAAGGACTGAACTGACTCCACGGTAACGCCGTTGGTCTTTTCCAGGACCGGGATATTGTCGTAGGGCACTGACTCGATAGCCTGAACTCGCTGTGAGCTCATGGCGGTGACGCGGGCTGAAGATTCAGAAAGAATGAGCCACTTCATGGTCTTAGCCAGGGCAGGGCGGGGGCCGTTGTAGTCGTCGTAGCGTTCAAAGGCAATGTGGTCACCCTTGGTAGCTGAGACAAACTTGTAGGGGCCTGAGCCAATGGGCTTAGCACCGAATGCTTCAAGGTCGGCACTAGCGCTGGCCGGCATGATGTTAACCAGGGAGATACGGTCAGCAAAGAGGGGGAAAGCCTGGTTGAGCTTGAACTCTACGGTGCTGTCATCGACTGCGGTTACTCCGTCGATGAAGTAGAGGAACTGGCTAAAGAGAGATTCCTCGGAGGTGTAGAGCTTAAAGGTTTCAACGACATCCTTGGCAGTAACTGCTGCACCGTCGTGGAAGGTAGCACCCTCTCGGAGGCTGACGCGATAGGTGGTTTCGTCAACAACTTCGGGGTCACCGGTTGCTAGTGCGTTGTAGCGTTCACGGGTTGCCGGGTCCAGACCGTAGAGGCCTTCGAAGATGTGCAGGTTGGCTGCGAAGGGAGCCGCACCCGATGCCTGAGAGGGATCGAAGGTGGTGGACACATCGTAGGCAATTGCTGCGGTGATGGAGCCGTCTTTGTTTTCTTTGCCAGCGGCTGAGCCGGATGATTGGCTAGATGAGCCACCGCATGCGGCAATGGATGCGGCGAAAGCTGTTGCTGCGCTGATTCCACCGGCGATTTTGAAAAAGCTACGGCGGGAGGTATCAAATTCTTTTACCTGGGTGAGCTGTGACATCTATGTCGCACTCCTTCGGGCTGCGCTCCTGGTAGGGAGGGGGTGATAAAAATAAGGTAGAGGTAGGATGTCCTACCTATATCTTGTATGGTAGTGATGGGTATCCAAATCGGTCAAGCTGGGCAGGAAAAGTCATCAAAATATGACGCCACCCTCTTACCTTGCGGATGGAAACTGTCCCTGGGTGGCAAGGGCTCCTACAGTAGTAGAAGGATCCGGTGGAAGTAGTGTGGAAGTAGTCCTGCCGGATAGTGTTTTGGGTGCCCTCAATATCAACACACTGAAAAGAGCACGTTATGAACAGCCACGACTCTCTTCCTCCCGCCCCATACGTCCCTGACCTTGGTTTTCTCCACCCTGAGGGGGTGCACCGCAGCGCCGCGCAGAAACGCCAACAGCAGCTCCAGAATGAGATAATTTCGCTAATTTTTAAGCGGCAGTTAGGCCAGGGGGACCCCCTGCCCAGCGAACAGGAACTGATCGATGAACTAGGTGTGGGGCGAAACTCCATTCGTGAAGCTCTTAAGGTTCTAGAAGCGCTGGGGATTGTGGAGGTTCGGCACGGCTTTGGAACCTTTGTCGGTGGTCAGGTCCTTATTTCTATGGCGCGAGGCCTGAGCTTTCGAGGCTGTTTAGCGCTCTACCACGGTGGCCAAGAGGCTCTGGAACTGGTGGAGGTCCGGGAGGCTCTTGAAGTTGGATTGTTACGCGCCGTTATTCCCGTGATGACCGAAGAACAGCTCCAACGTGTCAAACAGTCCTATGACGCAATGGAAGAAAGCGTCCACAACGGGGTCTGGCTGGCAGAATCAGATCAGTCTTTCCATGCTGCTATCTTTGCGCCCTTGGGTAACGAATTGCTGTCCAAACTACTGGATATCTTCTGGCAGGTTTACAACAATATTGCCGGCCTACTCGATACCGTTGCCCCACTGGATGAAGCACAGACCTGCACCCTGCTGGAGGCCCACCTGCGGCTCTATGAAGCTATTAGGGACCGAGACGCCGATGCGGCAACCGAACTGATGAGAGAGCACTTTGTGGGTATCCGCGAGAGACTGACCTCTTGGCAGGCCAACTGGTTGGCAGAAGGCTAACTCCTATATACCTTTTATGACGCACTGTTACGGTGTAACTTTTTGTTGCTTACAGATAGGTGAAATATGACCCAATTTTGGGCTGATTTCTAGCCTGACCATTGTGGAGTGTTCTAATAGAAGAGTCGCTGAAACCAGCGTCCGAAACCACATCAGCCAACAGCCCCCGGTAAAACGCTGAATCGTGGCCGCACCCATCAATTTTCCCAACAGAAAGATTCATAGCCGTGAAGAAATTTGTTGCCACTTTGGCTCTCGTACCCCTCGCATTTGGTCTTGCAGCCTGCGGCTCATCATCAGACTCAGCGTCTCCTGCCTCCGCTTCATCAGCCGATGATGTTATCAAGATCGGTGTTGTCGGTGCATCTGACTCCAACGCCAAGCTGGTCGAGGTGGCCAAGGCTGAGGGCATCAATATCGAGATTATTGAGTTCTCCGATTACACTCAGCCCAACCCCGCGCTCAGTACCGGTGAAATTGACCTCAACTGGTTCCAGCACATCGCTTACCTCTCCAACTACAACGTTGAGGCCAACGACAACCTGCAGATTGTTGGCCCCACCGTGATCTACCCCATGGCTCTCTTCTCTGAGAAGCACGATTCCATTTCTGCACTGCCCCAGGGCGCTGAAATCGCTATCCCCAACGACACCGTTAATGAAGCTCGCGCTCTTCTTTTGCTGGAGGCTAACGGTCTTGTGTCCTTCACCAAAGACACCGATTCACCCACCGTGGACGATGTAGACACCGCTGACTCTAAGGTTAAAGTCACCCCCGTTGATGCAGCCCAGACCGTTCTTGCTCTCAAATCAGTGGATGGTTCGGTCATCAACAATGACTTCCTGAAAGATGCTGGGCTTAACCCCAAGGACGCTCTGGCTCAGGACGACCCTGCTAACGACAGCGCTCGCCCCTACGTCAACCTCTTCGTCTCCCGCGCAGATGACGCTGATAACGAAACCTACAAGAAGATCGTAGAACTCTTCCACAGCGATGAGGTTCTGGCAGCTGTCCAGGAAGAGACTGAGGGAACCGCAGTTGAGGTTAACACCGATTTGGCAGACCTGCGTTCAACCCTTGCCGACCTGGAAGCTAAGAAGCGTAAGCAGTAGTCCTCGGTTTTAATCACACAGCGTGATGCAGGCAATAAGGGCGGCAACCAACTTGGGGTAGGCTAGACCTTTTGCCCCTCCGGGGCAGAATGTTGGACTAGGCTAGGGCGGTTGCCGCTTTACCTATTCCTGTTTCCCCTGAGGTTTCTCCGTGATGGGGTAGCTGCCCTCCCAAACCTTACAAAGAAGAAGAGATGACCCAACAACGAGCAGTATCAGACAACCAGGCCTCCGAGCCTATGGTTGTGCTGAAGAAGGTGACCAAAGAGTTTAAGGTCGGTAAGAAGACCGTTACCGCAGTAGACGATGTTGATCTGACCATCAACAAGGGCGAAATCTTCGCCATTATTGGTTACTCCGGTGCCGGTAAATCGACCCTTGTTCGCCTGATTAATGGCTTGGAAAGTATCACCAGTGGTTCTTTGACCGTGGATGGTCTAGAGATTGCCGGTAAGCGTGAGTCCCAGCTCCGCCAGGCCCGAACCAACATTGGTATGATTTTCCAGCAGTTCAATCTCATGCACTCTCGCACGGTGGCGGGTAACGTCGAGTTTCCCCTGATCGTTGCGGGCTGGGATAAGGCTAAGCGTACTGCCCGTGTAGCGGAGCTCCTAGAGTTTGTGGGTCTTTCGGATAAGGCTAAGAACTACCCCGATCAGCTTTCAGGCGGTCAGAAGCAACGTGTGGGTATTGCCCGTGCTCTAGCGACCTCTCCCTCACTTTTGCTGGCTGACGAGTCAACCAGCGCCCTCGACCCTGAGACCACCGCTGAGGTCCTTGAGCTGCTCAAGAAAGTCAACAGGGAGCTGGGTATCACCGTTATTGTGATTACCCACGAGATGGATGTTGTCTCATCTATCGCTGACCGTGTGGCTGTCATGGAGAAGGGCAGGGTCGTTGAAAGCGGCAATGTCTACGACGTTTTTTCGGCTCCTCAGACCGTCACAGCCCAGCGTTTTGTGGGTACCGCGGTCAAGTCTCTTCCCGTTGGTGCCCAAGCCGCTGAACTTAAAAAGCGTCACCGCGGGTACCTCATTAATATTGAAATTACTGAGGGTAATAAGGGTATCGGTAAGGTCCTTTCTTACCTGGGGAGCCGCAATGTTTCCTTCAACATTGTGCAGGGTGGATTGGAGACCTTGCAGGGTAAGAGCTACGGCAACCTAACTCTTGAACTTCTTGGCGATGTAACCAGCTTGGACGCTGTTATCGCTGAACTTAAGACCGTCACCCGTGTGCAGGAGGTCCGCTAGCATGGACGCAACATTTATTAACAGCAAACTGCTCCCTGCCCTGGGTGATACCCTCTACATGGTCAGCTTCACCATGCTGGTGGCCGGTGCGCTGGGCCTCTTCTTTGGGGTCTTGCTGTACACCACCCGCCAGGGCAATATCTTGGCTAACCGCTGTGTCAACATTGTGCTGAATATTGTGGTGAACGTTGTCCGCCCTATTCCCTTCATTATTCTGTTGGCGGCTTTGGGGCCGCTCACTCAGGCTATCGTGGGGACCCGCTTGGGCGTGAACGCCGCTATCTTCGCTATGGTCTTTGGCGCAACTTTTGCTATTGCCCGTATCGTTGAGCAGAACATGGTCTCTATTGATCCTGGCGTGATTGAAGCGGCCCGTGCAATGGGGGCATCAAAGCCCCGTATCTTGCTGACCGTGATGATTCCCGAGGCTCTTGGCCCCCTGATTCTGGGTTATACCTTCTTGGTGATTGGCGTGGTCGATATGTCGGCTATGGCCGGTTACATTGGTGGTGGTGGCCTGGGTAAGGTTGCCCTGGTCGATGGTTACCAGCGCTTCAACGAGGTTGTGACCTGGAGCGTTGTTGCGGTCATTATTATTCTGGTTCAGCTTATTCAGCTGGTTGGTAATATGCTGGCCCGTAAAGTCATGCGCCGATGAGCTTGCCGGTCGTGAACAGGTAAGCGCCTGAGAAACGGCCAGCTGAGCCTCTTCTAAGCCGAGTGCCAGCCTGCTGACAGGCGCAAGAAACCCTAACCGTATATCTACCCCGCACCTCGGTGCGGGGTAGATATTTTTAAAGGTGCGTCTTACTTTTTACCGCTAATCCACGACGAATCGTAGAGATCTCCTGGGCCTTTGCCCCGCTTGTGCTCTATCTCTTTTTCCCAGAGCTGTTCGGCGTAGTCGGTGGGGCGGATAAGCCTGTCGTCGTCTACATCATCGTGATCACTCCAGGCGGCCAGCGCAAAAATACCGTAGAGCAGGGCGGCAAGGAGCAAGAAGAACATAGCCAGCTCAGCCCACAGGATGACGTAGTTGCGGCGAAGGTCAGCACTTACATGGCTGTAGACTTCGGGGATGACCAGGAAGGAGATGAGCCCCAGAACGACGGCGATAGCGGTGAGTAAATGGGGCGCCCAATACCAAGGGTTCTT